>CP134536.1:3862500-4113577 GCA_031826515.1 Flavobacteriaceae bacterium HL-DH10
TATCCCCTGGTTTCACTTTTAATATATCGTTTAATTCTATTTGATCAATACTGACTTCAACCGCTTCACCATCTACAATTTTTATAGCCTTATTAGGTGCCAATTTTAACAACTCTTTTACTGCTGAATTGGTTTTACTATGTGCTCGAGCTTCTAACAATTGACCCATTAAAACCAATGTTAAAATTACAGTTGCAGCTTCAAAATAGACATGTACTGCTCCAGATTCGGTTTTAAATTGTGTTGGAAAAAAATCTGGAAAAAACATTCCAAAAACACTAAATAACCAAGCAACGCCAGAACCAATCCCAATAAGCGTAAACATATTGAGATTCCATGTTTTTATACTTTTATAGGCACGTTCAAAAAACATCCAAGTTGCATAAAATACGACAGGAATAGATAATACAAACTGAATCCAATTCCAGTTTTTTTGTTCCATTACTTTATATAATGGATTATTAGGAAGCATATCACTCATGGCAATTAAGAACGTAGGCAAAGTAAAAGCCGCAGCTATCCAGAATTTTTTTAATAACTTCTTATAGGTTTTCTCTTCGGCTGAAAGATCTGGTTTAAGAGGCACTAGGTCCATGCCACAAATAGGACACGAACCAAACTCGTCTTTAACAATTTCTGGGTGCATAGGACATGTCCATTGCTCTAATGAGTGACTTGATAGATTTTGCTCTTCTACTAAATCCATCCCGCAAACAGGACAATCTCCTGGCTTGTCATAAGTTTTATCGCCTTCACAATGCATTGGACAATAAAATGTACCTGTTCCCTTTCCTTTAGGCTTTTCTTCTTTCTTTTCTTCTGAATGATGATGTGTTCCTAGTTTATGGATACTGTACCTGCCTCCATCTTTTTTTAAGGCTTCTTGAAAAGTATCCATTGGAATATGAGATTCCATTTCAATAATTGCTTCTGCTTTTTCTAAATCAACAGAAGCTTTCGAAACCCCTTTCACTTTAGAAAGCGTTTGTTCTACATGACTGCGACATCCATTGCAGGTCATTCCGTGAATATGATAAGTATGTTTCATTTTTATTTAACTTTATATATCAAAATTAAACAGATGCTGTTTGTTTAATTTTCACAATTCTGATTCTTATTTATACAATTTGGTCTAAAGATATTCTCTTCCAATTTTGCAAACTCTTATAATCGGACATTGACATTCCAGTAACAGCTTTAAACTGTCTTGCTAAATGACTACTTGTTTTATAATTTAAAGTATATGATATTTCTGAGAAATTTAATTGCCCCAGTTGTATAAACTCTTTTACTTTTTCAATTTTTAGATTGATGGTGTATTTCTCTAATGTAACACCTTCATGCTTACTAAATAACTTACTTATTGCAGTTTCTGTTTTACCAAATTCTTCAGCTAAAATTTTAAATAAATCCTCAGTTTCTCCTAATTCTATTTTATGAATAAGCTTTACTTTTATTTGCTCAATCAAAGTATCTCTCTCATTTTCAATAATTTGAAAACCTGTTTTTATTAGTGCTCTGTTTAAATTTTCACAATTACTATTTAGTCCTTTAATGGCTACAACTTTTCCTAATTCCACGGACTCTACCATATAATTTTCAGTATTAAAAATTGTTAAAACCGAAGCGATACAACGGTTACAAACCATATTTTTTATATAAATAGTTTCTTTCATTTTAATTACTTAAATAATTAATAATTGTGGTTTGTACATAATACGATTTCACCGATTCAATTTGATTCATTTCAAATTTCAATTGCAATTCTTGAATATCTAAAACATCATTAAAATCAATAGTACCTGTTTCATAGCTTTTTATTAATATTTTTTCGGCTTCTTTTGCCTGTTTTAAATTTTTAGTTTGCGTAGCATAAGTAATTCTTGCTGAAATCCTATCGTTTAAGGCTTTATCTAAAATAGTTTCTAATGTATTGAATCTCTCTTCTTTCTGTGCATTTATTTCCAGTTTTTTCAACGTATTCTGCTTGGTTTGTGACTTATACTTTTTATTGAATATTGGAATAGATAGTGATACCATTGGCATTACAATATCTTTTCCATTATCGCTAAAATTCATATCTGGACGCTTCTCTACATTGATATAATCTAACCCAAAACCAATCATCGGGTTACTATCTTTTTGATTAAGTAATTCCGATTGTTCTATTGATTGGTAAAGTTTATCGTATTTTAACAATTCAGGATGCACCTCCAAATTTTGAGAAGTCAGTTCAATATCTTCTGAAGGCATAATCAATTCATCTATAGTGTTTACCGCAATATTTTTATCCCGATTTAAGAGTTTATTGAAGTTGGTTTGTTCTGCTAAATACTGCTGCTCTAAAACTTGTTTTAATTGATCTAATTCATTTTGACGCATTTGTAATCGCAACACGTCAACCACAGATGCTTTTCCTACTTCAACAGATGTTAATGCTAATGTTTCATAAGTATCCAGTAATTTGATATTTTCGATTAAAACATTTTGTTTTGCTGTATTCGCGTATAAATTATAATAAGATTGCGATAT
This sequence comes from Flavobacteriaceae bacterium HL-DH10, assembly GCA_031826515.1. NCBI lineage: Bacteria > Pseudomonadati > Bacteroidota > Flavobacteriia > Flavobacteriales > Flavobacteriaceae > Thalassobellus > Thalassobellus suaedae. Next base: position 3,865,033 of record CP134536.1, read on the forward strand.
AGAAGCCATTAATTTTCTTTTAGCAATTACAATGTCTTCATATTTGGCATCTGCTAAAGAAGACACATAATTTTCTCTAGCCGTAATATTACCAAACCAAGGTAACATTTGTTTTACCGATACTTTAAAACGTTGCGCGCCTGTTCGTGTTTCTGGTTCGCTCGCAAAATAACCAACACCAAATTCAGTATTTGGTAATGTATTTACTTCATTAACTTTTTCTGAAGCTATATTATATTGCAATTCAAACTTTTGAATTTCTGGATTACTTTTTAACGCTTCTTGAATAAAACCTTCTAACTGCTGCGCATTTGTAAAGTGAAACACTAAAAGTCCAATTATTATAAAAACCTTTCTCATTTTTTTATTCTTTTTAGTTGTAACTCTTCTCTCCAGCTATATAAAACTGGAACAATAAAATAGGATGTGATATCGATAATCATACCTCCAAAAATGGGGATTGCCATAGGAATCATAATATCGCTTCCTCTACCTGTTGAAGTTAACACGGGTAATAATGCTAAAACAGTCGTAACGGTTGTCATTAAACATGGTCTGATACGCTTACCTGCTGCCTCTAAAGTAGCACGATGAATTTGTTTTTTATCGGAAGGTTTTTCTTTATCAAAAGTTTGCGTTAAATAGGTTGCCATCACCACACCATCATCTGTTGCAATACCAAATAGAGCAATAAAACCTACCCAAACTGCCACACTTAAATTGATGGTTTTCATATTAAAAAGTTCTCGTAAATTCTCTCCGAACATACTAAAATTTAAAAACCAATCTTGACCATACAACCACATCATTATAAAACCACCAGCAAAGGCAACCGTAATTCCTGTAAAAATCATTAAGGATGTTGTTACGGAACGGAATTGAAAATACAGAATTAAAAAGATAATGAGTAATGCTAATGGCACGACAACCGATAAAGTTTTTTCAGCACGCAATTGATTTTCATAGGTTCCTGTAAATTGATAATTAATCCCTTTTGGAACTACTAATTCACCTAAATCTATTTTTTCCTGAATTAATGCTTGTGCATTTTCAACCACATTTACTTCAGCAAAACCATCTAATTTATCAAACAAAACATAACCTACTAAAAACGTATCTTCACTTTTAATGACTTGTGGACCCCGTTCGTAGCGAATAGTTGCCAATTCACTTAATGGAATAGGATTACCTTTTTCTACAGGAATATAAATACGTTTTAAATCCTCTGGATCACTACGCAACTCTCTTGGATACCGCACACGAATACCGTAACGTTCTCTACCTTCTACGGTTTGGGTTAAAACCATACCTCCAACAGCTACTTTTATGACATCTTGAACATCCTGTATAGAAATACCATATCTAACAATTTTTTCTCTGTCTATATCTATTAATAAATAAGGTTTTCCTACAATTCTATCTGCAAAAACAGCTTCCTGTTTCACGCCTTCAACTTCTTTTAAAACCGCTTCTAATTGCACTCCAAACGCTTCAATTTGTTTTAAATCTTGCCCTCTTACTTTGATCCCCATTGGAGCACGCATACCAGTTTGTAGCATAACCAATCTCGTTTCTATGGGTTGTAATTTTGGTGCTGAAGTAACGCCTGGTAATTTGGTAACGCTTACAATTTCCTTCCAAATATCGTCTGGTGAGTTTATTTCTGGACGCCAATTACGATAAAACTCACCATCACTATCTTCAATTAACTGAGACCTTTTAATAGAACCCATACTTAGCCAAGTCGAAGTACTCAAGTTATCATCATTTAAATGATTTGGATTTACAATTAAACGCCCATCTTTTAACTCAAATAAACCATCATCATTAACTTTATAACGTTGGCGCTTACCATTATTATTCAACATATATTCAGATTTATACTGAATAATATTTTCATACATTGATAAAGGCGCAGGATCTAAAGCCGATTCTGTTCTACCTGCTTTACCAACAACAGTTTCTACCTCAGGAATAGTAGCTACAGCCATATCTAATTGTTGTAATATACGTTTGTTTTCTTCTACACCAGAATGTGGCATAGATGTAGGCATTAGAAGAAAAGATCCTTCATTTAAAGAAGGCATAAACTCTTTTCCTGTATTTTTTAAAATATAAAAACCAAAAACAACGAGTGTTGTAGGAATGGTAAAAAACAATAACCTGTTGTGCAATGCCCAATTTAAAATTTGCTTGTAATAATTTTGAAATAACAAAAAAGCACCTAACAAACCAAAGCAAATAATTCCAACAAATAATAAACTTAACAGTATGCTTTTATCAACCCCCAAAGGTCTCCAGTATTCCGCTAAAAGACATACAATAGCCAATACAGAAATAACAATATTGATAAGATTTGCATTCTTATCTGTAAGTGTATTGTTTCGTTTTAAAAATGCTACAACTCCAAAACCAATCAATAAAATTCCAATCCAATACCCATAAAACATTGTGATAATTCCTAGAAATACTAACAGACCATTTATAACATAACTTGTAGTTTTTCTAAGATTTACTTTTTTAAATATAGAAGCAGCAAATGGCGGAATTAAAAATAGTGCAATAATAAGGGCTGCAATTAGTGCAAATGTTTTTGTAAAGGCTAATGGTCTAAATAATTTCCCTTCAGCACCAATCATGGTAAACACAGGAATAAAACTGATAATAGTAGTCATTACTGCGGTTACGATTGCTCCTGAAACTTCGGCTGTAGCATTATAAACAACAGTATTTATTGGAAGACTTTTGGTGTCTTCATCCATATGTCTTATTATATTTTCTGAAAGAATCACACCAACATCTACCATGGTGCCAATAGCAATAGCAATACCTGATAAGGCTACAATATTTGCATCTACATCAAACAATTTCATGGCTATAAAAACCATTAACACAGCAACAGGTAATAATCCAGAAATTAGCACCGAAGCTCTAAGATTAAACACCATAACTATAATCACTAAAATGGTAATTAATATTTCTAAAGTTAAAGCTTCATTAAGTGTTCCTAAAGTTTCTTTTATAAGTTCTGTTCTGTCGTAAAAAGGAACAATAGTGACTTGCGAGGTTCTTCCATCACTTAATACTTTTGATGGTAATCCTGCACTTAATTCATTTATTTTTTCCTTTACATTATTGATAACCGCCATGGGATTTGCACCATAACGAGCAACAACAACACCTCCAACAACTTCTGCCCCTTCTTTATCTAAAATACCTCTTCGTGTTGCTGGTCCTAAAGACACTTTAGCTATATCTTTGATTTTAATTGCTGTATAATCTTCAGATGCAACTACGGCATTTTCAATATCGGCAATGGACTTTACATAGCCCAAGCCACGAACTAAGTATTCGACTTTATTTATTTCTAATGTCTGAGCTCCAATATCTTTATTGCTTTCTTTTACAGCTTTTACAACTTGATTCAATCCAATATGGTATTGACGCATCAATTCCGGATTAACATCTACTTGATACTCTTGAACATAACCACCAATTGAGGCGACTTCTGATACGCCACTTGCAGACGACAACGCATATTTTACATAGTAATCTTCTATACTTCGTAACTCTTGCAAATCCCAGCCACCAGTAACATTACCACTACTATCACGCCCTTCTAATGTGTACCAAAAGATTTGACCTAAGCCTGTAGCATCTGGACCCAGAGCAGGATTAACTCCTTCAGGTAATAATCCGCTTGGTAATGAGTTAAGTTTTTCTAGAATGCGACTTCTACTCCAATAAAACTCTATATCTTCTTCAAAAATGATATAGATACTTGAAAATCCAAACATAGATGAGCTACGGATGGTTTTTACTCCTGGAATACCGAGTAATGATGTTGTTAATGGATACGTAATTTGGTCTTCTATATCTTGTGGTGAACGACCATCCCATTTGGTAAAAACAATTTGTTGGTTTTCACCAATATCTGGTATGGCATCAACAGCTACAGGGTTACTTGGTAAAAACCCTGTATCCCAATTAAAAGGTGCATTAACAGTTCCCCAACCAACAAAAAGGATGAGCATTAAAACTGCTACAAGTTTGTTCTCTATTAAAAATTTGATGCTTTTATTTAGCATTAGTTCTGATTATTAAACAGTTAGAAATAGTGTTGAGAAAACACCGAATACAGGAAATAATCCTAATGGAATACACCACAGGATAACAAAGTTTATTGTTTAAAAATCAAATTAAATAAGTCTCGTCAATCTTGTAGAGTTGCCTTATGACGAGTGGAGACGCATAATCTTTATATGAACTAACGTTTTCTTCTAAACCTTCAAAAAGATTGATATATGTGTAGAAAAATGAAGTAATAAAAACTTGTTGTTCAAAAGAAATGGTGTCAACTTGTAATTGTAATTCATCTTGACCACAAACAACTAGTTGTTCATCGTTACAGCAATTCTTTTTAGTAATAGCACATCCTTCGGCTGAAGGGGATTCCATTTCCATGCCACACCCTGCTGCTTTATGAAACATAGCAGTTTCAACTAGAGTATTGCCACAATAATGCATACTTAATGTAAAGGACATTGTAGAAAATAACACTACAAAAGCCATTGTAAAAGACATTATTTTATGGAATATTCGTTTCATAACTATATACAAATATATGAAATTAAAAAAACATGCCGTTTTGTTTAACAGAAGTTTAATGCTGTGCTACTTTCTATAGTATTTTTAAAGTTGATCTGTATTTACTACAAAAAAATTAGAGCGTTAATATTAAATGCTATTCTTAAGAAATTATTATATCTTTTATATCGAAAAAACCTCCTTTTTGCCTTCTCCCAAAATCTTGTTCCTCATTTTTAAAAGTTTACTGTTCTTTTTGAAATTATAATATTTCATCTATTCAGAATGAATTTTTAATTGACTAGTCAAACATGGCAATCTAGGCACTCATCCCACCATCAATAACCTGCAGTGTTCCCGTAATATATTTACTTTCGTTTGAAGCTAGAAAAACAACCAATTTAGCTATTTCATTTGCTTCAGCATATCTCCCAAAGGGTATTCCAGCTTCAAAGGCTTTTTTTGCCTCTTTTGGATTATCAGGCGAAATTTCTCTTTCAATTTCTCGCATCATCCTAGTATCTACAGGTCCTGGATGTATTGTATTAACCCTAATATTTCTATCTGCATTCTCCAAAGCAGCAGTACGCATTATACCTACCACAGCATGTTTACTGGCTACATATGCTCCCATTCCCTTAAAGCCTTTTATCCCGGCAACTGAAGAGGTAATAATTACACTTCCTCCGTCAGACATTTTAGGAATTACATATTGACATCCTAACCAGACGCCTTTTAAGTTTACAGCAATAACCTGATCAAAAGTATTTTCAGGATATTCTACAATGGATTTTGAAGTACCTTCAATTCCCGCATTATTAAAGAAAATATCAATTTCGCCAAATTTCGAAACTGTTTCATTTACATAATTTTTAGTGTCTTCTGATTTTGAAACATCTCCAACACAATAGGCGATATTTGGACTATCAAATTCATCTATTACCTTCTTTAAGGTCTGCTCTGTTCTTCCCACGAGCATAACCTTTGCTCCTTCAGATAAGAATAGTTTAGCCGTAGCTTTTCCTATCCCTCCTGCTCCTCCAGTAATTATTGCAACTTTATTTTTAAGCCTATTCATTTTTAACCAGGATATTGTTATAAATATTAAATTTACAATAGGTATGATTTTTAAGAAATGATATATATCAGGTGTACGAGGTCAATTATTCAGCTAATGATTAATATATTAATTATAGAAACAAATTAAAATCACAACTTTCTGGAGATCGAGAATAGCAAATCACAGTGAAAAATCTTTAAACAAAGAATGGGGTAATATTTTTTGTTTAAGAAAAAGAATTTGAGATGATTCGCATCTCTCTCTTAAATTTATCTTTTTAAAATAATACTTTCAAATAACTAGCACCCAAGTAATTAAATTAAAAACCTACTAATATAAGTTGAGCGACTTCTCTAACACTTAAAAAATATTTATTATTTACGGTGGATGAGGCCATGTATAAAATTTATGATGCATTAGAGTCATCTTTCAAATTAAATTCTGATACTTGGTTGTTCCTCATACAAGAAGAAGATCATCCCATATTGTTACAGCAAGTTGAAAAATTATTGAATGATGGTGGTAGCCTTGATTTGGAATTCAGAATTATCCGATCAGATTCAAGTATTCGACACATTCGATTATAAGCACAAATTTACCGTGATGACAATGGTAAACCTATTCCAATCATTGGTCCTAATTTAGATCTAACCAATAACAAAGAATATGGACTAACACTCGAATAGATTATCTTTGATATTTCACACAATATACGCAGACCTGTTTTTAATATTTAGGGCTTTCTAATCTAATTGAAATAGAAAATACAAATAAAACAGACCTTAAACAATTGACTACCCATATGAAGGAATCTGCTAAAGAACTTGATGACTTCACCACCAGCCTAAGTGATACCTACACAAAAAATAAATTATCCATGAAGGGTTCTTATGAGATGGACAATTAGGCTTTATTAAGAGAAATTAAGTCTCAATTAAAAACCTTTTCACATAAGAGTAACGAGCTGCCCTGTCAATATCCATGTTATCAATCGAAGAATTATTTACAAAATTGTCGCACTTATTTTTAATTTTATCAGGTAGAAAAATGCGTTCATCTAAAATTTCAGATTCACACATTTCAATCGTTTCAATAAAGAGAATAACGTCATTAGGAATCTGTTGGGATCTATTTTGTTTTCCTTCTAGAAATCTCAAAGCTTCAACAGCCAACGATAGGTTAATAATACTTTCTGAAATTGTGTTTTTTAAAAACAAATACTTTGTTATGTAGCTATCAATCATATTGTCATCCTTAAGTAATTATTTTTTATTACTGTATTTTTTTTGCGAAAATTGCTAATTAATAAAATCTATGAAGCCATTAATTCATTTTTTACTAAAGTCATGTGTTGATTTGAAATTGGTTTTGAAAAAGTATTTAAAACAGTATTAAAAAGACACACTTTTTCAAGCTCAAATGTGTCTATTGAAGATGAAGTCACATATACTTTAATTTTTTTAGACAGGTTTATTTTTTCTATCCTTTCCAAAAATTCCCAACCATTCATTATTGGCATGTATAAATCTAAAAAAACTATGATATCTCCATCAAAAGAAGAATTTGTTAAATAATTTAATGCCTCCAATCCATTTTCAAAACATAATGGATTATCATGAATCTGAGATAACATTAGCTTTTTTTTTAAGATAAATCTATTTACAGAATCATCATCTACAATTAATATATTTAAACTCATAATAGGATTTTTAAAAAAAGGATTTAATTAATTAACTAAAACTGTTATTGCTTAAATATATCAACATCTATTTATATACAAGTATGGTAATTAACAACTGGAAACTATCTGGAATAACTGTTTTCTTATATTATAAATAAATTACAGTTATTAATATTATCTCTAATAGAGTGATTAAGGAAGCTAAATTGTTTATACATAATCAATCTCAAAATAAGTAGTGCAGATGTTTATAGTTATTTAATTTAGTACATTTGATTTATACTCTAAAAAAATGAAAGAAAATGAAGATTTGTTAAGAACTAAGGCATTACAAGAATTAGACATCATGTATACACCTCCCGAAAAGATGTTTGATGATATTACAAGTCTTGCTGCTTTTATTTGCAATACCCCAATCGCATTAATTAGTTTAGTTGATAATAAAAATCAGTTCTTTAAATCCCATTATGGTTTAGATGTTGATCAAACACCAATCGATCAGTCTTTTTGTGCGCATGCAATAAAAAATGACGAAGATATTTTTATAGTTGATGATGCCACAATCGATAACAGGTTTAAAGAAAACCCATTAGTACTTTCAAACCCAAATATTGTATATTATGCTGGAGTTACTTTAAGTAATGATGAGGGTATTAAAATAGGAACATTATGTGTTATTGATAAATCTAAAAGGGCATTAAATAAAGATCAAATAAAGGCCCTTGAGCATCTTTCAAACCAGGTAATGCATCTTCTTAAATTAAGAGAGAGTAACATCGCTCTAAATTCCTATAAAGAAAAGCTTGACTATTCATATAAACGTAGCTCGGAGTTCTCAGCAATGGCTGCACATGATTTAAAATCACCCATAAATGGAATTAAATCATTTATAGACATGCTTAATGATAAGTACAACAATTTATGGGATGATAACGATGAACAGTATTTGAAATTTATTTTTGAGAATATTAAACGAATGAATAAATTGATAATTGGTTTATTAGATTATTCTAAAAGTGATATTGATACTATTAATAAGGAGCACATTGATTTAGAAAAATTAGTCAAAAAAGTTTTTGAATTATTAACGCAAGATCTATGCATAACAAATGCAAAACTAATTACTTCTAGCCTGCCAACTATTATATCCTCAAAAATAGCTATATCTACACTGTTTGAAAATTTGATTGGGAACGCTTTAAAGTTTCAAAAAGAAGGATGTAGCCCAGAAGTTAAAGTAACATGTCAAGAATCAGATTTTAAATGGACGCTTTCAGTTGAAGATAATGGAATAGGGATTGATGCCGAATATTTTGATATTATATTTAACCCTTTTAAACGTTTGCACAACCAAAGTGAATTTTCTGGCAGTGGTTTAGGATTGTCTACTTGTAGAAAAATTGTTGAGGGTCTTAAGGGTGAATTGAAGGTGAGTTCTGTAAAAAATGGAGGTACCATATTTGTTATTGAGCTACCAAAAAGTTAGCAAAAAATAAAATGTCTATATAACTCAGTTATTAACTGATATACGTCAATTAAAGCCATAATTGGGTCTTTTGTTAACTTACAACAAATTTTAACGAATAAATTATGTATATTTAAAATTATATCAACACTAAAAATCCAAATTTTATTTTTTGAAAAAAAGATCAAATAAAGACAAATATAAATGAGGTTAACAACGGCTATAATTATTGATGATGATGCTAATTCAGTTGCTTCGTTAAAGCAATTTGCGCTAGAAAATCATATAATTATTTCTATAGTTGGTTCTTCAGAAAATATTTCAAGTGGAATAGAATTAATAAAAACACATGAACCTGATTTAATTTTTTTAAATCCTACCGACAAAAATTTATTAGATATAAACTACATTAATGATTTGACATTCAACAGGCCAAAGTTTGTTTTTATTTCTACTGAAAAGCAAAAGGCATTTGAAGCCTATAAACAAAAAGCGATAGATTTTTTATTAAAACCATTAGCTACTAATGATATTATTTTATCTATATATAAGGTGAGCACTTATATTAAAATGGAAATGGCATTTCAAAATCAAAAAATCAAAGATTTAAATTCAATAAACTCTCTGTATTTAAATAATGATTACATATCTGTCGCCTTTATAGACAAAATAGAGTTAATTAAAAAAGAGGATATTATTTTTTGTAAAGCAGATGGTAAGTATACAGAGTTCAATCTGGTTGATGGCACTAAAATTTTATCAAGTAAAAATTTAGGCGAATATCAAGATGTTTTAGGTGATGTGTTTTTTTATAGAATACATCATTCCTATATCATAAATATTAAACATATCATAAAAATAACAAAAAAAGATGGCTACTATTGTGAATTTTCAAACAACGCAAAACTTCCAATAGCAAAAAGAAGGCAGGAAGGCTTCTCTAAATTTATAAATTTATAATAGTGTAGAATTTAAAAAAGATGAATTTAAAAAATAATATTATAATGATTATTGATGATAATGAGTTTGACTTGTATATCACGTCTCGCTTGATTCTAAGTAATCATTTAGCAGATGAAGTTTTAGAATTCGACTCAGGGCAGTTAGCAATAAATTATTTAGAATTAAATAAAGATAATTTACTAAAATTGCCAAGATTAATTTTTTTAGATATTTACATGCCTTTAATGAATGGTTTTCAGTTTATTGAACAATTTAAACTTTTACCTACTAAAGTTAAAGATTATTGTAAAATTTGTATAGTATCATCTACTGTTGATGACAAATATATATATAAAGCTAAAGTTGAAGAAAATATTAATCTTTTTACAAGCAAACCTATAACTGTAGATTATATTAAAAGTGTTTTGTAGCGTATTTTACTTTATATAAATATAGCTTTTAATTTTATAGATAATTCTTTAATCACCATTACTCGATTCTATTAAAAAAGGAGGCTAAATATTGTTTTTTTAGCGCTTTTAAATCACTTAAATTTATCGGTTTTACTAATAAATCTATGACATGGTTATAGGTTAATGATTTATCTTTATCCTTTGGATTAATCGATGACGTTATTAAGAATATAAAATATTTTGATTTAATATGTTTAGCTTCCAACTCATCTAAAAATTTCCAGCCATTCATTAAAGGCATATTAATATCTAAAAATATAGCATACGTAACTTCCGTATTTTGTTCATTATTTAAATAGTCTAGAGCATCCATAGCTTTTAAATAAATTTTTGGCTCGGAAAACCCTGCATGTATTAAAAACTTGTTTAATAAAAAACATGCTACGTCATCATCATCCACCACAATTACTTGTAAATCCATTTTATTCGGGTTTTGCTTTTGCTGAAGCATTAAACATTAATGTTTTGTTAGATATATCGTTTATTATTTTATCAAGCTCTACAGAAGATTTAATGATTTCTTTTAAACAATAAGAAACCTCATCTGAAACTTCGTCTTCACTTAAACTTAATAAATCTATTAAACCCATCATTCTAGCTAATGGTGCTCTTACTACATGAGATTGTATCCATGCTATTTCCTTTAATTTATTATTTTGTTCTTCAATGGCACTTGTGTGCTTAATTTTATCTGAAACATCATAAATTACAGATATATTTTGTTTATTAATCCCTAAATCATTTGTAAACACCTCTACATGAATAATCTCTCCATTCTTTTTTAAATGCCTAAAAACACCTCTAAAACCAGTCCTTTTAAATTGCATTAAGTTAATTTCATTTTCAGTAACCTCAAATAAAACGTTGCGATCTTCTTCATGATAAAGTTCATTTTTACTGAGTTCTAAAAATTCCTTTCTACTATATCCATAGGTGGTTATGGCTGCATCATTAACTTCTTCTATTTTGTAAGTTTTTTTATTGAAAACTAATATAGGTTGGGGGCTTAACTGAAAAAGGTTTAAATTTCTTTTAGATGAGTTCTCTAATTGTTCAACATGATGATGTCTATCAATATTATGAAGAATACTTTTATATAGTGTAAAACTATTAAGCTGATCTTTTAATATATAATCATAGGCCCCTTTTTTTACAACTGATAATATATAGGGCATATCAGAATAACCAGTTAATACAATTATTGGCGTTTTTTTGGAAAGTTTTAAAACAACTTTAATAAGACTATCTCCTTTCGAGTCTGGTAGATCTAAGTCTAATAATATAACATCATATTTTTTTTCAGGACTTAACAATAGGGCTTTGCCCTCTTTTAATGTAGTTGCAATATCTATAAAAGAATTTCTTAAATATTCATCTAAGTATTCTTGAATTAGTAAAAGATCTCCTGGATTATCTTCTATAAGTAAAATATTATATGTTTTTTTATCGAGAGACATTTACTGTTATTTACTTGGAAGTTTAACAATGCTTATCCAAAAATTTTCTATTTGTCCTATTGCTTTTATAAAGTCATCTATTTCTACTGGTTTCACAATATAACAATTAGCATAACTCCTGTAAGAACTCGTTACATCTTCATAAGAAGATGATGTGGTAAGTACTATAACTGGAATATGTTTTAAATGTTCACTCGATTTAATATGTTTTAAAACTTCTTGCCCATTTACTTTTGGAAGATTAATATCTAGCAAAATTAAATCAGGTTCTTCTTCATTTTGATAAGGAGCTTCTTTGTTTAAAAATTTAATAGCGGCCTCACCATCTCGAGCTATACTAACAGTATTTGCAAGCTTCACTTCTTCTAAAGCTTCTGTTGTTAACAAAATATCCCCTTCATTATCTTCAACCAAAAGGATGTGTACGTTTTTCATAATTATTGTTTTTTTATTGTAAATTTAAATATACTGCCTTGTTTTTTTGCTTTTTCAATCCAAATCTCCCCACCTAAGGTATTAATAATCTTTTTTGAAATAGCTAAGCCAATACCTGTTCCAGAGTATTCTTCTTTAGAGTGAAGTCTTTTAAAAATAACAAACACTTGGTCTGTATATTTTTCATCGATCCCAATACCATTGTCTTCAATTGAAAATTCCCAATGGGTTTTAATATCACTACAAGATATTATTATTTCTGGTTTTATATTTGGAACTTGATACTTTAAGGCATTACCCAATATGTTAGAAAACACATGTGTAAGTTCAGAATTATAAGAATTTATGATTGGTAATTCTTCTACTTTAATAGTTGCATTTAACTTGCTTATTGTGCGGTGATTAAAATTGATAACATCGTTTACCAATTCATTAACATCAACATTTGTTAACTTACTTTCTGTTTTACCAACTCTAGAATAATCTAGTAAATCAAGAATAATAGTTCGCATTCTTTTAGCACCATCAACAGCAAAATGAATGTATGTTTTGGCTTTATCATCTAATTTGTCTTCATATCTTTTTTCAAGAAGTGTTAAAAAACTAGTAATCATACGTAAAGGTTCTTGAAGATCATGAGAGGCTACATAAGCAAACTGTTCTAGGTCATCATTAGATCGAATTAAATCTAAAGATTTAATTTTTAAAATTTTATTTAATTGTCTTAATTTTTTAGTCTGTTCTTTTTGCTCAGTAATTTCATTCATGGCTCCTACCATACGTAATGCCTTGCCTTTCTTATCTCTTATTATTAAAGCATTGTCTTGTATGTATAAATAATCACCCTGATTTGATTTTACTCTGTATTTACATTTCCAATAGTCCTCTTCATTATTAAGAGCATTCATTAAACTTTTTCTAACCCGACTTCTATCATTAGCATGAATACATTTTCTTATAAAATAGTCGCTTTTAATTTGGTCATCTTCAAAATCATTTTTAATAAATTTACTAAAATTCTCTCCAAATAGGATACGGTTTTCTTTAATATCCCAGTCCCAAATTATATCAGCAGTAGCTTGGGTAGCAAGTCTAAATCTATTATTACTTTCTTCTACAGATATTGACAATAATTTTTGTTCTGTAATATCCTGTACCACCCATTCTCTAATCTTTTCGTTTTTTAAATTAAAGTCCTCAATTCCTGTAGTTAACTCAAACCACTTAATTCTGTCATCTGGAAGTAATATTCTATGCTCTATAAGAGCAACTTTATTTTCTACTTGTGCCTTAGTACTTTCTTCATAGAATTGTTGTTTATCTTCTGGATGTAACATGTTATAAAACAATTCAAATGACGGAGTCGTTTTATTTTCATCTAATTCTAATAAATTATAAATTTCGGTAGACCATGTTAAGGAATCTTGATCTAAATTATGTTTCCAATAGCCTAGTTTACCAATTTTTTGAGCTTTTTTTAATTGATTGTTTATTTCTTCCAATTTAATTGAAGCGAGTTTTTCTTCAGTAACATCAAATACGGCTGTATCCCAAACTGTTTCTTCATCATTACTAAAAAATATAGACCCACTTGCTGATAACCATTTTGTCTTGCCATTATCATTAATAATTCTATAGTCTGCTTTATATTCTGATAATTCTCTTTTAGATTTTTCAACAGCTGCTTGAACTTTCGTTAAATCATCAGGATGTATTTTATTCCAAACAAGCTTTATATTGTCGCCATCAAGAGAAAGGTCTTCTGGCAAGTCATATAGTTGGTTTAATTTTTTGGTGTAATACAATAGTTTACTTGTACCATTACTGTAAGCCACATACCTGAATACAGCAGCAGGAATGTTTTCATTTATTCTTTTTAATTGCTTTTCAGCTAATTTTTTGTCATTAATATCTATATGAATTCCAAAAGCAATAATAGGCTTACCATTAGTATCTTTTTTTATTGTTTTACCCTTGGATTGAATCCATAGATATTTCCCATCTTTTTTACGCATTCTAAATTCAACATCTAGAATGTTATCATGCTTTATAAGAGCATTATAGTAGTTATCTGAAGCTATGGAGATATCGTCTGGGTGTACCAAATCTACCCAGGTTTGAAAATTAGTTGGTTCTAATTCAGATAATTTATATCCTAATAATTCCGCCCATCCATTACTAAACTGGCATACATTGGTTGTAATATTCCATTCCCAAGTAGCCAAACCAATAGCATCAATACCTTTTTTAAGATTTACATTATCTAATAGTCGTTTATTTTTTGCTTCATCAATAAATAGTTGGCTTTTTCTTAGTTCCAGCAATTCAATGATTTGCTGTGCTATAATTTTTAAAGCATCTTTTTGGGTGTTACTAAGTTTTTTTACCTGAAAGCCATATAAACAAATACTTCCTAATAGATAACCATCTGCATTTATTAAAGGATAGCCAGCATAAAAGGATAATTTAGGGTTATTAACAATAAACGGATTTTGAGACACGCTGTTATCTTTGCGAAGATTTGAGATTTCTGTAACCTTATTAGGGGTTTTTAAAATATGATTACAAAAAGAATTTTCAATAGGATTTTCTGTAAAATCGATTCCGTAACGAGATTTAAAGTATTGATTTTTATCATCCATAAAGGTGATTAGGGCTATAGGAACATCGCAAGTCATTGCCATTAATTTAGCAAGGTCATCAAATTTCTTTTCTGGAGGTGTATTAAGAATACGGTATTTTATTAGTTCCCCTAATCTGTTTCTGTTTTCAAAAAATTCGTTTCCATCTCTCATTTAAACTTCCATTAATTATTTTAGGTTATTTTTTTTCGATAAACAAAAAAGTGATTATTTTTTATAAAAGAATCTAAAAAAAATTCATTTAATGAACTTGATTTTTTCTTTTACTTGAGTTAATTACAAGTCGATTGAGAGAAGGATCTATGTTAAAACAATAAAAATTAATTTAATTTACTATTCCAACAATATGAAATATAATAAAAAAAGTCTAAAGAAACTACATAACTGTAATTTTTCAGTTTAAATATAAAATGATCTCTTATTTTTAATTACTATTTTTTTAATTAAGTCTATGAATTATATCTTTTAATTTGTCTTTAGTAATAGGTTTAATAATATAATCAGAAACCTCATTAATTGTTTTCGCACGCAAAATATCTCGAGGCGAAATAGATGAGGAACAAATATAAATTGTAACCTTTTTTGCCAGTTTTGGATGGAGTTTAGAGAATTCTTCAAGAAATTGCCAACCATCCATTATAGGCATACTTAGGTCTAAAAAAATGATTTCGGGTAATGCGTCTTCATTATTTTTCATTTCTTTTAAAAATATTAAAGCATCTAAACCATTGCTAAAAACCATAATTTGGTCAACAAGATTGGTTTTCTTAATCGCTATTTTTGTTAATAAAACAAAAACATCATCATCATCAACAAGTGTTAAGTTTTTTATCTTGTTCATGCTTTTTGGTTTTTAAACTCTATAAAAAAAGTACTTCCTTTATCTGGTTGGCTCTCAGCCCAAATTTTTCCATTCATAGCTTCCATATGGGTTTTTGTAATAAATAAACCAAATCCTTTCGCATCTGGATGTTTGTGAAATGTTTTACGGATTTTAAAAATTTTATCCTTGTGTAACACTAAATCAATACCTAAACCATTATCAGTTACAGATAATATGACCTTATTATTTTCTGCTTTTATAGTTTTTATTATAATTACAGGCTTCCTAATAGGAGATTTATACTTTAGTGCGTTACTTATTAAATTGGTTAGAATACTTTCTATATATTTTTCAGGAAAATAAATTGTTGAGGCTTGGTTTAAGTCAAATTGAATATCTGCATCATACTCTTGAATTTGAGTTTCAAATCCTCTCAATATTTTATGTAAACAAGTTTTTAAATCTATCTTGTCCACCTGTATTTCTGTATCGTATGTCACTTGTATAGATTCTACCAATTCATTAAAAACATCCATTAAATGATTCACAACCGGCTTTATTTTCGAAAGCATTTCTTTCCGTTCTTCATCATCTTGACTTATTTCAATATAATCTACTAGCATTGATATATTTATCAAAGGCGCTCTTAAATTATGCGAAACAATATTACAGAAATCGATAAGTTGTTCATTTTTAAATTCCAATATTTTGGTGTGTTCTATAGCCTTTGCATGATTTCTCTTTATTTCTTCTTCTCCTTTTTTTCTATCCGTTATATCAGACCGAATAGCAACATATTGGTATGGCTTGTTATCCGCATTTAAAAAGGGAACAATCGTTGTATCGACCCAATAGGCACTACCGTCTTTCGCTCTGTTTTTAAGTTCACCTTTCCATACCTTACCATTGGCAATAGTTACCCAAAGTTCCTTGATAAATTCCTTTGAATGATACCCCGAATTTATAATGCGATGGTCTTGACCTATGAGTTCATTAAGCGAATATTTTGATATTTTACAAAAGTTTTCATTTACATGAGTAATAATTCCTTTTTGGTCAGTAATTGCCAAGATAGAAGATTGGTCTAAAGCATACTTATAATCGGAAATTTCTTTTAAGGTCTTTTTAATTTCTTCTTCTCCATTTTTTCTGTCCGTAATGTCAGACCGAATGGCAACATATTGGTATGGCTTGTTATCCGCATTTAAAAAGGGAACAATAGTAGTGTCAACCCAATAAGTTGTGCCGTCCTTCGCTTTGTTTTTAAGTTCTCCTTTCCACACCTCACCATTGGCGATGGTAGTCCATAGTTCCTTGATAAACGCCTTTGAATGATATCCTGAATTTATAATGCGATGGTCTTGACCTATTAGCTCTTTAACCGAATACTTTGATATTTTACAAAAGTTTTCATTTACATGAGTAATGACTCCTTTTTGGTCGGTAATTGCTAAAATAGAAGATTGGTCTAAGGCATATTTATAATCGGAAATTTCTTTTAAGGTCTTTTTAATTTCTTCCTCTCCATTTTTTCTATCCGTAATGTCAGACCGAATGGCAACATATTGGTAAGGCTTGTTATCTGCATTTAAAAAAGGAACAATGGTAGTGTCAACCCAATAAGTAGTACCGTCCTTCGCTTTGTTTTTAAGTTCCCCTTTCCACACCTCACCATTGGCGATAGTAGACCAAAGATTCTTAATAAACGCCTTTGTATGATATCCTGAATTTATAATACGATGGTCTTGACCTATCAGCTCTTTAACCGAATATTTTGATATTTTACAAAAGTTATCATTTACATGAATAATAATTCCTTTTTGGTCAGTAATTGCCAAAATAGAAGATTGATCTAAAGCATACTTATAATCTGCTATATTATTCATGATAATTGGTCAATTATAATTGGTATCTATTAATAGTTTACTGAGGTATTAATCAAATTTTTACTTGTTTTTCTAATTGATGCTAAAGGCTTATATAGAGTATGTTATTGATTGAAAATCAACTATATTTTTATGTATCTACAAATATTAGACTTTATTTTATTTACGTAAAATAGTATAAAAAAGATTTTTCTTTCAAATAAATATAAGAAAAAAATTATATGAGAATTATGTTTATATGAAATTTAACAGGTTTAATTAGATATTATTTTTAATAATTAAGGTTTTCGTTTGCTTGTCGCTTCAAACTTTTGTAAAAATATAGTCATTTATTTTTGTCCAAGAAATAAGTGGTCTCTAAACTATCTGTATTCGACGTCTAATTTATTTGAAATTACTAATTAATTATGGTGAAGTTTTCTATGAATAGAATTGCTTGCCCTATGTTTATAAACAAGATTTTATACTTTTATATACTTTATAAAATAAACCAAGGAAGCTTATTAGGCTTCCTTGGTTCTGTAAATTGCTATTATTAACTTTTCGTCTCTCACATGAAAAATTAAACTTTTGTGAGTATAATATTAGTTCAATTTTTTCTCATTCAAAACAACAAAGTAATAAGTGGTAAAGTTTCAGAATAAATGGTAAAATTAGTTATTTAAAATTATCAATTGGTTAGTGTCTATTCTTTTTGCTCTTTATAAAAAGTCAAATTCTAACTAAAGCTTACCACTATTAATAAGGGAATGCTATTTAAGCAGCTAACTTTTTCTTTAGCTCTTCAATTTTATCCAAAGTAAGTGGCTTTTCATAGTAAGCAATTATAGAGGAGTAATTTTTCGCTTTTTTTCTATCTTCAGGTCGTAAAGATGATGTTAGCATGGCAATCTTCACATGTTGGCAAAGTGACCTTTCATACTTTTCTTTTAAGAATTCCCACCCGTCCATTACTGGCATATTGATATCTAAAAAAATAATGTCTGGGCAAATGTTTTCTAGATAATTGCAGGCATCCATTCCGTTAAGTGCCTCATCTACAAATTCAATACCTGCACTTTTCAAAACTAATTTATGTATAAAATTAGTTGATTCATCATCTTCTATCAATAATACTTTGCAATTCATATCGTTTCATTATTTAGGTAAACATTAAACATAGCTCCTTTTTTTGGCTTACTTGTAACTTCAATTTTCCCTCCGTGCGTATCTATAATAGATTTAACAATATACATTCCAACGCCTGCTCCCTCCACATGATTGTGCAACCGTTTGAATAATCCAAATACCTTTTCTTTATATTTCTCGGAATCAAAACCAAGTCCGTTGTCTTTTACTTTTAAACATACCCTTTTATTATGCATAGTGGTTTTTACTTCTATTTTCAGTGCCTTATCTGGGTCTTTGTACTTCACCGCATTGGTAAGAAGGTTTTGCATGATGCTTTTTAAATGTAGAGACGGGTAATCAATTTCTGGGCATTCTGAAAAATCCACATTGATTATAGCTTCTGCTTTATTAAGTTTCTCATTAATACCCTCTTTTATTTCACTAAATATTTCATCGAATTGTAGCCTTATTTTCTTATCTTTTAATGTTGTTTTAAAATTAATAACATCATTTAATGAAAATACCGTTTTTTGAAGTTGTACAATACTTTTTTCTAATTGACCGAACAACTCTATTCTGAGTTGATCTGTAATAGTATCCGTATTTATCATATCCATGATAAGGGAAAGATTAGTAATCGGGGCTTTCAAATCGTGTGCAGCTACATAAGAAAAATCTTCTAGTTCCTTGTTTTTTAATATAATCTCTTTGGAGTACCTTTTTACTTTAGCAATCTCATTTTCCAATGCACTATTGATTTCCTGTAATTGCTTTTGCTCTTGCTTGCGCTGTGTAATATCTTGAATGAATACATGTACCAATGGAATATCCCTTAACATAAAACGACATGGTGTAGCCTCAGCTATAAAAATAGACCCATCTTTTCTTTGAAAACTTGTCTCCACACTTAACTTCATCTCATGTTCCATCTTTTTTAAAACCTCATTTGAATGTCCAAGTTCTTCCACAACATGAAGGTCTAATATACTCATATTAAGTAGTTCATTTCTAGAAAAACCAAACTGCTCGACGGCACTATCATTGGCATTCATAATATTCATCTCCATATCATGCACTAAGATTGGAATAACCGTTAATTTAAATATCTGTTTGAAGATATCACCACCTGTATCAATCTGCTGAAAATCTTTCATTGGCTTTGATATTTATATTAAGATATTATATACCGTTTGATTTAAACGGTTGTTTAAAGTGTTATTAACGATAAAAAAATGAAAGTATTTTCTACTAAAATAACTAAATAAACTAAACAAACAAACATTTATGAAAGTATCAATATGTTTTAGGAGATTAATTTTTTAAAGAATAAATTATATAAGCCCCATAAATATTAAGTAAAATATCAAAAAAAGTCAATTGTTATGAATTTCTAAACAGTATAAAAACTTCCAATTGTTGAAACTAAGGTAATAACAATTTTGAAGAAAAAAAAGAATAGTGAATCAGAGAAAAAATTGTAACCATATTATATAGTTACCTTTTTTAAACATTTTTTGAGAAAATTTTAATAATTTAGAATCTTACGTTAGGTAGTAGCGTATTGAACTTGAGCGCGATTTTAACAAAAAATGAGGTAGTGAAAGAATATGAGAATGATATTAATACTTGATTAGACACCAAACTATAAAGGTATTTTGTTAAATACTATTATTTTTAAATGATACAAAAATTGAATTAGGAAAGCAAGCTACTATACTGAACACTAATTTTAAGGCATAAAAATGGTTAATACCAATGATGAATTAGAAAAATATAAAAACCAACTAGAACAACTCAAGCGTGTTCAGGAAGCAGGAAAAGTAGGTTATTGGGCCGTATATGCTGGAAATGAGTTTTTGGAATGGTCTGCGGAAACCTACAAACTATTCGATATACCATTTGGCAAATCTATTACTTATGAAGACATGCTCATTTATGTCCATCCAGATGATAAAGATTATGTCAATGAAAAGTGGCAAATGGCTACTAAACATGGTGAATATGCTGTAGTTTATCGCATTATATCTGCTAAGCATAATATAAAGTGGATAGAAACTTTTGGAGATGTGGTGTTTGATACTGATGGAAATTTTATGCAAGCTTTGGGGATTGTGAGAGACATCACAGCACAGAAAGAAGGAGAAATAAAAAAGGTAGCTTTGACAAAGTTTCTAAAACGATCCCAAAAAATTGGTAAGCTGGGTAGTTGGATAATAAAGGCATCATCAACACCATTTTTCGAGTTGAACGAAGAGGCACAGATTATGTTTGGTTGGCCCTTAGGAAAGCTTATCAGTATTGATGATTGGATGTCTGCTATACATGCTGATGACCGTAAACATGTGATGCAATCTTGGGATAAAGCCATTAAAGAAGGTGAAGAATATGATATAGAATACAGAATCATTGCTAACAATTCTACTAAATGGATTAAAGCCGTGGGTGAAGCGGAGTTTGATTCAAATGGAGAATTCGTTCAGGCAATAGGTATCGTTAAAGACATTACTGAACATATTGCGCAACAAGAGAATTTAAGCATTGCCAAAGATCAAGCGGAGGCGGCTAACAAATTAAAATCAGAGTTTCTGGCGAATATGAGTCATGAAATAAGAACACCTCTTAATGGTGTTATTGGTTTTTCTGAATTACTCATGAAGACTTCCTTAGACGAGACACAAAAACATTACATGACTACCCTCAACGAATCCGCTCACAATTTAATTTACATCATTAATGATATTCTTGACTTGTCAAAAATTGAAGCAGGTAAAATGGAACTGGCGGAAGAGAAAGTGAATTTATTTGAGCTTATCAAGCAGGTTAAAAACATGTTTAGTTATCAAAATCAAGAGAAAAAAATTAATTTTCATATAAAAACTGGAACCAATTTACCTCGCTATGTATTAACTGATGGCTTGCGACTACAACAAGTGCTAATAAATTTGGTGAGCAATGCTATTAAGTTTACCAAAGAGGGTGAAATTGAGCTCAGTTTACAGTTGATGCATACAAACTCCCAAGCTGCGCATATGTTTCGTTTTTCCGTTCGTGACACCGGCATTGGTATTAGTACACAAAATAAGAACAAAATATTTGAGGCATTTACTCAAGAAGATTTGTCAACTACTAAGCAATATGGTGGGGCTGGGCTTGGTTTGAGTATTTGTAATGGAATATTAGCTATGATGGATTCCAATCTTCAATTAGAAAGTGAAATTGGAAAAGGAAGTCAATTTTATTTTGATGTTTCTTTTAAGCCTATTATGGAAGAATCAAGTAATTCAAAAGTTTCTAATAATATTAATCAGCGGCATGGAGATATACTTATTGATAAAGATTTGAAATCACTTGCCATTAAAATTCTGGTTGTTGACGACAATGATACAAACATTTTTCTAGCAGAAGTACTCATTCAAAATATTTTGCCTAATTCGACAATTCTCAAGGCCTATGATGGAAAAATGGCTATTGAACTATTTAAGAAAAACAAGCCTGATTTTATATTAATGGATGTTCAGATGCCAATTATGAATGGCTATGAAGCCACCGCTAAAATTAGAGAAATTGAAAACACACTCTTTTTAAATCAAAAAAGCTATAAAAGTATTCCAATAATAGGAATTACTGCAGGTATAATGAGAGATGAAAAGACAAAATGTTTAGAAGCTGGAATGAACGATTTTATGGCGAAACCTATTATTAATAATATCTTTATATCCTTAATTAGGGAATGGGTTTTACGCTGATTTTATAAAAAACTAATTTTAAAAAATAATGGTGAATTTTAATAATAAGTTTGCTGTAATTACTTCCCGATACAGAACATAATCTTATAATGTTTATAACACTTTATTGCTTTATGGTACAAATTTGGTACAATTTATTTCAAAGCTTTTCAAAATAAATTAATAAAAAACTGAAGACATATTAATGAGATTTGTAAAATAAAACTGATTCAATCAGGATTCTAACTATTTGCTCAATCCCCTCCTATTGTGGATTTCATATTCCAAAATAAGCAAAAAACGAACATTTGTTGAAATACCAATCTATATTTTCTATTCTAAAATTAATGCTATTGTATGTGAAATTCAATTTAATTTTTGAATTTATATAAGTAAAAAGCCGAACCTTTTAACTTTAAAATTAGAAAGTCTTCGAGCTTTTTTTATTTTGAAGAATATTTAATCTACTGTAGACTATCTACTTCTTGAAATTGAAGGATTAATTTTAAACATTTTTATTTCAGTTCTCTTAAAGTGTATTTACATTTAAGGGTTTTGTTAAAAACCTCTTCACATGAGAATAGCGCGCTGCCTTATCAATATCCTGCTGGTCGTTCGAGGAGCTAAGCATAAAAATATTACATTTATTTTTAATAGTATCTGGTAAACGGTCATATTCATTCAAAAATTCAAACCCATCCATTTCGGGCATTCTAATGTCAAGAAATATATAATCAGGAATTCGCTCAGGCTCATTTTGTACCTCTTCTAGGAATTTTAATGCATCAATGGCCGATGACAGAACAATAATGTTTTCAGCAATTTTATTTTTCAAAAGTAAATGTCTTGTTATATAACTGTCAATATTATTGTCATCAATCAGTAATATAGTTGTTGTTTTCATGATTATTTAAATTAAGAATGGTGATTGTAAATTTTGAACCAACCGATTTTTCTGATTCAATTATAATGTTTCCTTTCAGCTTATCAATGGTTTCTTTTACAATGTATAAGCCAAGGCCTGAACCTGTGGACTGTGTCGATGCCCGATAAAACATTTCGAATATCTTTGCAGTATCTTTTACTGCAATACCTATGCCGTTATCTTCTATAATGATTGTTGCACTATTTTTATCTGACAGAATTGATACATTAACAAATGATTTTTCTTTTGCTGCATCTTTGTATTTTATGGCATTGGATATCAAATTATTCAGTATAACGCTTATTCTTCTCTTGTCTGAAATGAATTCTGTGGCTTGCTTAACGTCAACATTTAGCTTAAACTCGTTATTTTCATCCATGAATTCATGTTTTACAAATGCTTCCTGAACCATCTCTTCAAATACAATGTTATCCTTTTCTAATTCTGTCCGTGCATTACGCGAATAGTTCAGAATATCCTCTATGAAATTATCCAGTTTTAAAACACTTTGTCTCATCATGCCCATATATTCCATTTGCAAACTATTGCTAGAATCAATATCATCGGTCGTCATGTCTATCAAACCAAGTAAAGAAGCTAACGGGGCTCTTAAATCGTGTGATGCACTGTATACAAAGCGATCTAATTCAGTGTTGGTTTTTTGGAGTTCTCTATGTTGCCTTTCAAGATTTTGTTCTACAATTTTCCGTTCTGAAATGTCTCGAACAAAAGCACAACTAAATTCTTTATCTCCAAATTTTATATAGTTGGATCTTATCTCAACTGGAAAAGAGGAACCATCTTTTCTTAGCTGTGTAGTTTCTATGGAGATAGAATGCTTTTCACGTAGCTCAGGAAAAAAAGTAGACCATAATTCAATGTTGAAGTCTGGATCAATATCAGGAACTGACAGACTTAACAATTCTTTACGGGTATAGCCAAGTGAATTGGATGCTGCCTCATTAACGTTAACTATTTTGGCATCAGATGACATCCAAAAAATGGCATCACTGGCATGATCAAATACAAATTGGGTTAATTCTAACTCCTGCTTAATTCTTTTACTTTCTGTAATATCTTGGCATGTACCTATTGCTCGTGTAGGATTACCATTATTGTCTTTCAAAATTTTCCAACGCTGCTCTATTACCTTTACCTTAAGCGATGTTGTTACAATACGATGTTCAAATACATTTATAGAAGAATTTTCAAATGAACTTTTGAACACTAAATCCACTTCAGTACGATCCTTATGGTGCACATATTCTAAAAAGTTTGAGTGAGACGGTTTATGGTTATCCATATCTATTTCAAATATTCTGAAAATCTCATCAGACCATATTACGCTATGGGTATTCAAATCCATTTCCCAATTACCCATTTTTGAAATGGTTTGAGCTTCATTTAATCGAGCTTCACTTTCTTCTATCCTTTTGCGTGATAGTACCTGTTCTGATACGTCCACCGCAAAGAAAAGAATCTTATCTGTTTTTCCCCCATTTCCAATATGTGGCTGGTATAGAAAATTTAAATATCTGTCAACAGGTTCACCGCTACTATTAATATCTAATTTAACAAGCATTTCATTAGCAGAAAATGCTTTGCCTGTTTTGTAAACTTTATCTAACATTTCAATAAACCCTTGCTCCTCAACTTCAGGCAAAACGTCTTTTACTAATTGACCAATAATATTCTTTTTGCCAATTAATTTTAAATAAGGCGGGTTAGCCATTTCAAACCTGTGATTGGGCCCTATTAATACGCCCATACCTGAAGGCGCTTCAGTGAACAAATCAAAGAATTGCTGCCTCTCAATTTCAAAAGCCTTTTCCAATCTTTTTTTCTCAGTAACATCTCTTGCAATCCCATATCTTACTTGGTGTTTTTCATCCCAGCGGGCAGACCATTCAATTGGTACTAATGTACCATCTTTACGAACATACCTGTTTTCAAAATGCATAAGGTCGTTACCTGTCATGACATTATCTGCGGTTAACTGTGTATTCTCACTATCTTCATGATAAACAAAATTGATGAGGGGTTTGCCAATAAGTTCTTCAGGCTTATATCCCCACACAGCTTCGCTAGCAGCACTTACCTTCAAGAAATTTCCTTTTGCATCTACTGCGCAAATAACATCCAATGACGAATCCATTATTTTAGTAATATCATTTAGGGCAAGTTGAAGTTTATTAGAGGTGCCCATAAGTTCGTCTACCGCAAGTTTACGCTCAGTAATGTTAACATGTGTAACCACTAGCATGGCGTTATCACTTTCAAATCTTTTTACGCGCATTCCAAACCATCGCTGCTCGTTAGGAGCATGGCAAGGGTATTCAAGATAGAAATCATTTTTTTTCCCTTGCAATACATCCATCATCCCTTTCAAAGTATCAGATGCAACCTCATCACCGCTTTCAGCAGATTTCCTACAGACCTCAAAATAATTACTACCCACCCCAGTGCGCAGTAAAGTAGCTTCTCCGTTATTAAATGCAAATTGCTCCCAAACATCATTAGTAGCAATAATACTTCCAAAAGTATCAATAACAGCAATGTGAGCGCTTAAAGAATTAAGGACGCCTAAATTAAATGTCTCACTTTTACGAAGTAATGTTTCTGTTTTTTTTCTCTCTGTTATATCCTGCGAATGGCATGCCGTTCCAATAACTTCCTTCCCTTTAAAAATAGGGTAAAAAGAAATTTCAGACCAAATCTCAATCGGACTATTCGTATATTCAACCTCTGTAAATGTATCTCCCGTAAATGCACGCTTATAAAATATTTTGTACCTCTTCCGCTGTTCTGGGTTTAATAATGTGCTAAGTATATTAGTCCTCTTTGTAATTATCTTGCCCAAATTAAGCTTCATGGCCTCATCAAAACGCTCATTGGAAGTAATCAAATGGAAATCTTTATCTACACTCCACATTAAATCTTTCGTGTTATTAATTAGAGCATGCAAATTGTTTTTATCAAACTCCTTTTCAATATCATTCAATTTCTTTTCAGAAATATCTCGGAAATTAGAAACCAACCCATTTAACTGAGGTACATTAAAATGGTTGGTAACCGTTCCATCACACCAGATCCAACTTCCATTTTTATGAAGTCTTCGATGCTCAAAATGAAATGATCCACCAAGTTTTTGTGATGTTTTATTACGTTTTTTTAGATACTCTTTTAAATCTTCTGGATGAATAAGATTCTGTGGATATTTATTTAAATATTCCTCTTTAGTATACCCTAATATCTTTTTAATAGATGGACTTCCATACACAATCTTACCCTCCTTGCATGAAATGGTATTTATCTCAGTACTTTTCTCAATCAAGAAGCGAAAACGGTTTTCATGTTGTAAGATCAACTGTTCTTTTTGCTTTTTTGCTTTTTCAAATAAATCAAGAGCAAAGGAAATATCTTTGGTCATTGTTACTAATAAAGCAATTTCTTCCTTTTTGAAATAATTTAATTCAGAAGCAAACAAATTAAAAGTTCCGATAATTTTATCTTTCTTTTTAATTGGCACAATCATACATGAAAGTAACCCCCGATCTGCCATAAATGGCTTCATGTTTTCTAATGGAAAATCATGCTCTATATTATTGCAGACATAATATGTGCTTTTACCCAATATAATTTCTTGAAAGCCAATATCTGGTTGGGATATATCAAAAAACATACGGACATCTTCAGCAGACATACCTCGTTGCTCAACAAGTTTGATTTTCTTGTATGCTCCATCCGGTATTCCTATCCATGCCATTTTGAATTCACCATGTTTAATAGCAATTTGACATACATTTTTGAAAAGTGATTCTTTATCTTTTAAGCGTGCAATTTTTTGATTAATCTTGCTAATAAAGGCAAAAAGGCGGCTAATCCTTATTATTTTTTCTTTTGCATGTTTTAGTGATTGATCAATAAAAACCCGCTCATTGACCCAACTTTTTTTTCTTTATTGAGATTAGCGAGTTTTCTATTTGCAATGGATAGATCTGTAGCTCGTTTAGCTATCCGTTTATTTTGTAATACAAGTTCTTTATTGGCAATGATTAGCTTCTCATATTCTAATATATTGGTCATTATTTATTTTTTAAAAATTATTTTGAATCCGTTACCGAGGAAACTGGCATAAAGTGAAAAAAACAAATAATCTATCGAGAGTATTAAATAGTTAGCTTATCATTTTATGGAATAAAATATGTGTAAAGTGGCATAGGCCAAACAAATATAAATCAAAGATAATCTATATGAAATCAATAATTTTACATGATTTCATCAGAAAGTTATATATTTAAAGTTATTGTTGCGTTTCATGCTTAAATCACGTTCGCTTTCGTTTTCATAAGGTAAAGAAATGAAGGTATAAAAACAGATAAAGGGTCTTTGTATCATATATACCAACTTTTTTAAAGTTTAAAAAATTTTCTTCTATATATGGTTCCTGATTGTATGGCCTTGTTTAATTCGAACGGAAGAACATAGGATTTAGTGACATTCATCCTACCAAGTTTAATAATTCTTTAAACGCCCTCCAATGGTTTTTAATGAAGCCATTAATTTTTCAAGCGCATCATTCACCGCTTTTTCTAAAGTATTAGCATGGCTAGTAACAGCAATGGGTTGTCTGTTTTCAATCCGGGCTTCGAGCATGCAACGTTTATCATTCTCTCCTTTTTTCTGACTATTTTCGTCTGAAAGATGAACTTCAATTCTAGTTATATTATTGCTAAAATTCGAAAGTTCGGCTTTTAATATTGAGTTCAAATAACTTTCAAGTCTTTCATTTCCAGCTATATTTTTATCGGTATTTAATTGAATTATCAAGATTTTTTTGTTTTAAAGATTATTTATAAAAAATATGTGTTTTAATTAATTCATCAATATTATTTTCAATGCTTTTTTTTGACCGCATTACCAAAAACTTTATAGACCTTGATGATTTTGTTTAACTTAAACAAAAAATGGTACAACTTTAAATATTAATATTGCTAATTATAACAAAAAATAACAAAATAAGGGTTATAATAGTTAAACCTATTAGAACAAGCCTCATTATTCTATATTTTAAAAAGATTAACTCCATTGAGGGATTTGTTTTTAATTTTTTTTAAATCATTTTTTTTGCCAAAAATTTCTTAATTGGAGATGATTGGATGGCATGAATATATTACACCGTTGTTAATTAGTACTCTTCCAATATTAATGGCATTGCAAAGATCTATCATTAGTCCTGTAAGGCTGTTACATAAAATTTTAAAATGATTACATAACTCGCAGATATCTTCAGCTTGTAGTACTTTTTTGGTATTTTTATTTTTTGATTTCTGTTAGCGCTAAG
Organism: Flavobacteriaceae bacterium HL-DH10; assembly: GCA_031826515.1. NCBI lineage: Bacteria > Pseudomonadati > Bacteroidota > Flavobacteriia > Flavobacteriales > Flavobacteriaceae > Thalassobellus > Thalassobellus suaedae. Next base: position 3,893,588 of record CP134536.1, read on the forward strand.
CTTCTATCTATGATTCTTCCTTTTTTTAATCTATTTATATTAGTGTTCCAGATGAATTTTTGAGATACTCATAAAAGGTCAGTTAACTTTTTATCCTTAGTATTTAATATTACTGAAAAAAAAAGCAGACATCTAAGTCTGCTTTCTAATGCCGGATTAGATTACTCGCTTTGATTCTCTAACCAACGATCAAATTAACACATAACAAAGATGCTTTAAAAATTACAAATTAGGTTATACCTTTTTCGGGGAGATTTACATAATTCGCAGATGTTAAATAAAAAAAAAGCAGACCGTTAGGCCTGCTTTTTAATTTCAGATTAAGCTATTCACTTGGGGACTTTTAACTGACAAACTGATTAATAGCTTTAACAAATATAATGTAAGACATATAAAATTAATTACATTCTTTTGGATAAGGTTTACATAAAACACAGATTTTGATTATCACAAAAAAGTTTTCTAAACAGTCCTTTTAATTTTTGATAAGTTTAGTCAATGATGGATGACTTAGCAACAAAATGCTTGATTAGTTTTATAGTGTAACTAATTTCAAAAGCGTTTTATTTTTTTTGTTACTATAAGATTTGAAAAGAAGCCTATCTCAAATCTTTTCTCTAAACTCTTAATGGCTTCAAGATACTCCACTAAGTTTCTTTTATAATATTTTCGTATTTCCTCATCTTTGCTATTCTGATAATTATCACTAAAAGCTGCTTCTCCTCTTTTAATTGTTTTAGCCTCTGCTTTATCAATATTTTTTTAAAGCACTGTTTACCATTTTATTATATCAATATAGTTTGATGTAGTTTATATAATTACTTTCCGACACAATATGTAACGCCCCTTGATACACCCTACTTTGGAGGTTACGAGGTGTAAAAATGATGTAAACTTTTGATTACTTTTGATATTATTATAACATCTATCTTACAAATTCGCTTTTTTTCTAATATTAGCTACTATACTTTTTAAATCGAATTTGATTTGTCTTATACTCAAAAATTAATGTAATACGATGTACTAGATTCATTACCTTAAACTTTAAAATTTTACTGCACTAACTTTTTAAATCCTTTGTAGTCGTTGGTTTTGATGTTTATTGCAATCATATCTCATTCAAATCCTTGCGGTCTTTTTTTTAAATTTTTACATCTCTAAGCTCTATAAATTATTTTTATGACGGCTCCATATTCAATAACTAAAGCATTAAAGGATTTTTTTAAAGCTATGTTTTTAAAATACGCCCATAAACTTCTTATAACGCCAGCGTGTGTTACAATAGCTATTCGATTATAATCATTTGGTATATCTTCTAAAAATGATATTCCTCGATTTTGAAGTTCTTGGTAAGACTCTCCGTTATGCGTTGGTTTATTCACCCAATCATCATACCAAGGCTGTATCTCATTATGCGGTATATCGGTCCATTTTTTAAGTTCCCACGAACCAAAATTAAGTTCCTTTAAGCGATTATCTAGTGTAATATCTTCTGAAATAACATATGCTAATTGCGTACAACGCTGCAAAGGGCTAGAATACACTTTATCAAAACTTTTTGGAATTGCGCTCAAAATCTTTTCAGCTTCTAAAGAAAAGGTGACTCTTAGAGGGATATCACTATCCCCATAACAAACCCCTTTTCCAATCTCTGGCGTGGTGTGCCTTATCAAATATATTTCCATAGTATAAGCATACTTAAGTAAAATATAATTTCACTAATTTGTTGAATAGCTCCCAAGCAATCTCCCGTGTAACCGCCAATCCATTTATTAAAAAACCTAGCAAGTAACACTTTTACCATATAAATAGGAAAAAGTAATAAAAAGACATAAGGTGTTTGAAATAAAAATAATGGAAATAAAGCAAAAGCAAGTGCTAAAATAAATGCTGGACTTATCCATTTTAAACTTTCTGGAGTAATTGATTTTAATTTTGAAGTGCCATCATTTACGCGAGCATATTGATGCGTAATCATGACACTAACTGCTAATACCCTAGTAAGGCTATGACCAGCAAGCAAAACAAATAAAACAAAATAATGAGTAGGAATTCCATTTGCGACCGGTAAATCTACCAAAGCCACTAATAATTGAAACTTCAACAAAAGTGCCATTATTAAAGCTATAACACCATAAGCACCTATCGTACTATCCTTCATTATTAGAAGAATTTTTTCTTTGTTCCATCCTCCGCCAAAACCATCAACAGTATCCGCCAAACCATCTTCATGAAATGCGCCTGTTATTAATAAACTACAAACCATGGAAATAGTTACGGCAATTGAAACAGGTAAAATAGTAAGTGATAAAATCAATATAAAAGCAGAAAGTCCACCAACCAACAAACCTATAAGAGGTAAATATTTAATTGACTCTATAGAATACTCTTTTTTAAATTGAATGACTTTTGGAGTAGAAATTCTGGTATAAAACATTAATGCCGTAAAGAATATTTGGATTTCCTTTTTCATTCATTTCCTTTATTAGAAACGCTTGCACTGTCAAAACTGGCTAATTCATTTATTAAATTCACAGCCGACTGTACTAAAGGAAAAGCGATGGCTGCACCTGTACCTTCACCTAGCCTTAAACCTAAGTTTAATAAAGGTTTGGCTTTAAAATAATCTAATAATTTTTGATGTCCTGGCTCTCCAGAAGTATGTGCGAAAACACAATAATCAATCACTTGTGGATTTAATTTTGAAGCAACCAATAAAGCAGATGTTATGATAAATCCATCTATTAATAAACCCATTTTTAATTCAGCAGCTTGTAACATAGCCCCTGCTATCATCGCTATTTCAAAACCACCAAACGTTTGTAAAATGTCTTCTGTTGATGATACCGAACTGTGTTTTTCTATAACCGCCCTAAGCACTTGTTTTTTCTTTACAACACCTTCGCTATTTAACCCTGCTCCCATTCCAACACAATCCTCTATTGGCATTCCTAACAACTTACTCATTAGCAAAGATGCAGAACTTGTATTACCAATCCCCATTTCACCAAAACCAATAATATTAGAACCTTCCGAATAAATACTGGTTGCTATGGCTGCTCCTTTTTCAATACACGTTTCACATTGCGCTTTAGTCATTGCTGGTTGATGCAGGTAATTTTTTGTGCCTAAATCAATTTTTTCATCAATTAACCCTAACAAATTTTTAAAATCATATTTCACACCCGAATCAATCACTTTTAAAGCAATGTTGTGCTGCTTGGTAAACACATTAATACCTGCACCACCACTTAAAAAATTATACACCATTTGCCAAGTAACTTCTTGTGGATTAGGATTTACAACACCCTCTTCAGCAATACCATGGTCTGCAGCAAATACAGCAATCGTTGGTTTGCTTAATTTAGGGCTTAAAGTTTGCTGAATAACACCTATTTTTATGGCAATGTCTTCCAATATTCCTAGAGATCCTTTAGGTTTTGTTTTGTTATTTACTTTGTGAACTAATTGTTCTAAAATGGCTTGATCTGGTGATTGAATATTAAATGTCTTCATTATTTATTCTGTTATATTATCTGATTTTTTATAAATTTCTTTTAATGCTTCTATAGTTTCTTCTGAAGGGGTATTCCACATACCTCGTTGAATGGCTTCTAGCATCCGTTCCGACATATCTTTTAATGCCCATGGATTGTGTGCTTCTAGGAAGTCTTTATTTTCATCATCAAACAAATAAGTATCTGTAATTTGTTCATACATAAAATCCTCAATTAAATTGGTTGTGGCATCGTAGGCAAAAAGATAATCCATGGTCGCAGCCATTTCAAAAGCACCTTTATAACCATGTTCTTGCATTCCTTCCATCCATTTTGGATTGACGACTCTAGATCGAAATACTTTTAATAATTCTTCTTTTAATGATTTCACCTTCGGATGATCTGGTCGAGAATGATCTCCAAAATAAGTTTCGGGCTGTGTCCCTTTTATGGTATTTACGGCAGCCGTCATACCGCCTTGAAATTGATAATAATCATCAGAATCTAAAATATCATGCTCTCTGTTATCTTGATTCTGCATCACCACTTCAATAGACGATAATCGCTTTTTAAAGGTTTCGTGGGCAGAGGTGCCACTATTGTTTTTTCCGTAATAAGCATAGCCACTCCAATTAATATAGGCTTGTGCTAAATCATCAGATGTAGTCCAGTTTTTACCATCTATTAATCCTTGAAGCCCTGCGCCATAGGCACCAGGTTTAGATCCAAAAACACGATATAATGCCTTTTCTGTTGCTTGTTTTTCATCAATACCTTTCTCCTGCCATTGCATTCTTTCTTCTTCTACACGCTTTTTTATGGGATTTTGTTCCACTGTTTCGTCTAATGAGGCTACTTTTTCAACAACCGCATTGAAAAGTGAAATTAAATCGGGAAAAGCATCTCTAAAAAACCCAGAAATACGCAACATAACATCTACTCTAGGTCTTTTAAGTTCTAATATAGAAAGTACTTTAAAATCTTTAACCCGCCTATTAGAACCTTCCCAAACAGGTTTCACACCAATTAAAGCTAAAGCTTGTGCTATATCATCACCACTAGTACGCATGGTAGAAGTTCCCCAAACCGATAATCCTATAGACGTAGGATATTCTCCATGTTCTTGTAAATAGCGGTCAATAATATTTTTGGCACTTTTTTCACCCAATTGATAAGCGGTTTCCGAAGGAACGGTACGCACATCAACAGAATAAAAATTTCTGCCCGTTGGTAAAATATCGAGTCGTCCTCTTGTGGGAGCACCAGATCCCCCTGCTGGAATATATTTTCCGTTTAAACCTTTAATTAAATGCGCTATTTCATTACTCGTCTTATGTAAAACCGGTCGTGTATATTGTTTAATATATGTTAATATTTGATCGGTTGAAGCACCTATTTTTTCGTTTTTATGTCCGTTTAATAATTGATTGACACTGTTTTTTGCTTTGTTTTCTAAAAGCTCTACTGCCTGTCCATAACTTCGACACGAAATATCAAAAATATCTTTTTCAAAGCTATCTGAATAAACAACATTTAACGGATCGAAATTTAGTTTTAGATCTTCTGCTAAACACTGCGTAATTCCTTTTAAATTTGCTTGAGGCAAACGGTGTAAAGCAACAATTAAATCGACTAATTTGTCTTGCCTAGGCAATTGTCCTAAAATATGTAAACCACCTCTAATTTGAGATTCCTTTAATTCGCACAAATACCCATCAATAACTTCTAATAAAGCATCAATATCTTTTCCGTCTTGGTTTAAATCAGATTTAAGATGGGTTTCATTTACGAGATTTTCAATTTTAGTTTTAATGAGTTTTGCTCTTTTTTTATCAACTAAAGCAGCTTCATAAAACTCATCGATTAAAAGCTCTAACTTTAATAAATCACCATAATTTTCTGCCCTTGTCATTGGCGGAATTAAATGATCTAATATAATGGCTTGATTTCTTCGTTTTGCCTGAGTTCCTTCCCCCGGATCATTAATTATAAAAGGATAAAAATGAGGTATTGCGCCTAAAATAGCAGCAGGAAAACAAGTTTCTTTACTCAGAGCTACACTTTTACCAGGCAGCCATTCTAAGTTTCCATGTTTACCAATATGCACCAAAGCATCTGCTTTAAAAACGTGTTGTAACCAAATATAATAGGCCAAATAGGCTGGTGGTGGTGGTAAATCTGGTGAATGATAACTGGCTTGTAAATCTAAATTATAACCTCTACTAGGCTGAGTGCTTACCAATACATTTTTAGAAACAAAGCCCGGTATTAAAAAATAGCCTTTTTGATAATTGGGAGATTGTTTAGGATGCCCCCACTGCGCCTCCATAGTATCACGAAGCCCTTGTGATAATTGGTTATAATACTTATAAAACAAAACCTCATCTAACTTAATGGCATGCCGCTCATTTAAAGAATTTATAGATTCCAAACTATTGGTTACCGAGTTTGTTAATTTATTTATAAGCTCGTTCGTTGTTTTCGGATAATCTGGAGCTAATACATAGCTTTCTTGTGCTAATTGTGCTAATATCTGTAAGGTACTTTGTGGCGTATCTAAACCCACGCCATTAGCCAATCGGCTGTTTTTATTTGGATAATTAGGCAGAACTAAGGCAATTTTTTTATCAGAATTAGTCTTATTCTGAAGATTTAACCAAGCCTTAGCCATTTGAGCTACAAATTCGCAGCCTTCTCTATTTGAGACATAAGAAACTACTTCAGAATCGGTTAAAGTATCTTTTTCTACAGCTTCTTTAAATGAAATTACTTTTGAAATGATTTTACCATCCACTTCGGGTAAAGCAATGTTCATAGCTATATCTGTAGGTGGCAAGCCAAAATCACCTTCCCGCCAACTTTCTCGGTTACAACTTCCCATGATAGCCTGAATAACAGGCACATTAAACACATCAAACAAACTTTGTGACGTTTCATGAAACCCTTGTACACTAAAACCGGTTGTGTTAATTATAACTTGAGGGTTTTCAATGTGATGCATTTTTAGCAAGTCGAAAATTTGTTGCTGAATATCGTAATCGCGATACCCCGCTGCCATAAGCACCACAGAAGATATACCTTCTTCCTCTAAAGAGCTAATAAGGCTATGAATAGGCTCTAAATTATTGGATAAATAATAACTTCTATAACCAAAAATAACAACCTGTTTTTTTTCTGCTTTTGGTGTTGTTGCATCCCAAATACCCTGATTTGGATGATACAAAAATAAGTCGGGAATGGTTTTAATTGGACTGGGAGCTACATTTAAATTAGTAATTCTATTACTGATCAATTGCAACGCAGATTGGCAATTTTCGATACCGCCAGACTGGATATATTTCCAAATTAAATCAACATCTTTTAATGGAATATTAGAAGACTGCATCAGTTCTAAATCTGGTTTATTATCACCGGGCAAAAACACCAATTGAATATTATTTTCTTCACAACAATCTAAAACTGCTTCGCACAAGTAATTGTAATATGCCTTACCTCCTAAAAGTTTAAGCACAACAATTTTAGCCGAAGCAATCACATCTTCAACATACGTATCAATCGTGAGTTCTTGCTTAAAATAGCTAAGATTGGCAAACCTAAATGAAGGAACACTGCCTACAGAATTATATATTAATTTGTAGGCATTGTTCATCATAAACAAATCTGAATCTGCTGAAGATAAAAACACAATATCTCCCGGGGTTTGATCGATGTAAAATACACCTTCATCATTAGGGTTCCAGCCGCCTGGTATGGTAGAAATTAAATGCAAGTTTGTTTATTATTTTAATTATAAATTATTAAACAAGACTCTTATCTAAGCTTTTTAACTCTTCGATTCCCTTTCCTATTACTACCAAACATGTTTTGCGTTCTTCATTTTCGCGCCATGGTCTATCATAATAATAATCGAAACGCGCCCCTACACCTTGTAAAACCATACGCATTGGTTTATTAGGAATGTTTACAAACCCTTTTATTCTATAAATTTCATGAGCTTCTACCAGACGTTTTAAATATTCAACCAAAGCTTTAACATTCGTAGTTTCAGGATATTCTAAAAGCGCATTTTTAATATCATCATTATGGTGATGATGATGCCCATGTTTATGGTGCTCTTCATGAATTGAATGGCGATTATCTACATCATTTTCAGCAAATGCTTCAACACCTAATAGCAAGGTATTATCTAATTCACCATTTATAACAGGAATAATTTTAGTATTTGGTCTTGCCTTAGCTGTAATTATTTTGGTTATCTCTTCAAACTTCGTATCATCAACTAAATCTCTTTTACTTACTAAGACTAAGTCGGCACAAACTAATTGATCTAAAAACAATTCCTCTATCGGGGTTTCATGGTCTAAAGAATCATCGGCTAACCGTTGTGCTTGTACACGTTCTCTATCACAAATTTCTCCAGTTGCTATCCCTACTGCATCAACTACAGTAATAACGGAATCGATGGTAATGTGAGGTTTTAAATCTGGCCAGTTTACCGCTTTTACTAACGGCTTAGGCATAGATAAACCCGATGTTTCTATAACAATATGGTCAATTTCATCTTTACGTTCTAGTAACCGCAACATGGAAGGCAAAAACTCTTCTTGTACCGTACAGCAGATACAACCGTTTGGTAGTTTAATTAAATTACAATCATCATCTCCACATTCCGAGGCGGCAATAAGTTGCCCATCAACATCTACTTCACCAAATTCGTTTACTAGAACAGCAATACGCTTTCCATTGGCCTTTTTTAGCATATTATGTACTAAAGTTGTTTTTCCAACGCCTAAAAATCCGGTAACGATGGTAATTGGTATTTTATTCATGTTTTATAAATTGAAAATTATTCGCTTTTTTAAATAACCACTTATGCTTGAACAGCATTATAAAGTCGTTTTTCAAAAAAGTTGTTTTTATTAAATCTACCAGTTAAAAATTTTGCCATAGCTAATAAGCCTAAATCTACTAATGGTTCAATTAAAACAACTAGCATGTAAGCGCCACCAAAACTAAGTATGCTTAATACATTTTCTACTCCAAAACCCTGACCATAAATTGCCCAAAATGTAACCCAAGAAACAATGCCTGCTTGATACACCAAAGACAGTTTAAATACTTGTGCATACTTTAATTTAGTATATGGTGTATCGGTTGCTATAATTTTATTGGCAACATAAGAAAGCGCCATTAAAGGAACTAGTAAGGTGGTAATGTTCATACCGTATTGAGGTAAATCAATTTGAGAGAATAAGGCGCCCTGAATGAATAAACCTAGGGCTAGACCAATACTGGCAGGTGCTAATCCAAACAATAAAAATAATGTGGAGCCCATAATAAAATGAACCTCTGAAACACCCACTGAATAATGTGGTAATATTTGAAAAAATGTAAACACTAACATGGTAGTGATTGCTGATTTGACTAAAAAAGTCAATGGATTATTCATTTTAATATTGTTAACTGAAGCTTTCGCTACTGCTATAATTGCGACTGAGGCTGTTACATAAGAAAGACCTATTTTCGCTGAATCTACTAGTCCTGGTTCGATGTGCATAATTTTGTTTTTAAAGTTAAAATGTTATGTATTAAATTGTTTTTGTTTATTCTGATTTAGTGAACTCATTTAAACTTTTTCAATTGGCTAAAAAATGGCCCTTTTCTGCCCATTTTTTGTCTTTTTTTCATTCCGTAGCGATGCTATGCAACTCAAAAAAGGCTTCAACTGATTCCAAAATGACTAATTTTCGCTTCAACTCAAAAAGTTTAAATGAATTCAGTATTTGTTATTCTGCTTTCTTCTTTCGTTTATATAAAAATAAATTCCATTTTTCTTCAGCAACACCATGCTTATCCATTTCTGCTCTTGCCATGGTAAAAAACAAATCGGATAGCCTGTTTATATAGCTCATGATGTAATCTTCCACACAGTCTGGATCTTCTTGCATTAAAGTAACCAACTGCCTTTCTCCTCGCCTCATTTGTGTTCTGCAAACATGGCAAAGCGCCGATAATTCGTTACCACCTGGTAATAAAAAATAATCCGAAGGTGCGCTTATATTCGCTTCCATGGCATCCAACCAATTTTCACAAAATTCTGGACCGTCTTCTGGTTTTGGATTGGGGTTTTCTTTTTTAGAATCTGATGGTCGTGCCAAGTGAGACATCATATTCATCATATCTTTTTGAATACGATGAAGGTTTGGTTGCCATTCGTGATCGTTTTCTAGTTTAGAACGCAATAACCCTATGGTTGAATTAACCTCATCGAGGGTTCCTATACATTCAATTCTTGCCGAATTTTTAAAGGTTCGTTTACCTCCAAAAACCCCGGTGGTACCTTTATCGCCTTTTCTTGTATAAATTTTCATCTGTTATTTTTTTTCGTTAATCAATTGCAATAGCGTTTCTGGCGAACCAAAATAGTGGTGCACGTACGACGCCATGACATTCTGTTTTTTGTAAATTTTAGTTGCTGTATGAACCCCTACAGCATTGGTAATTGTTGCGTTAATTGTTGCTTCATTATCATTTATCAAGCTAGAATAATGAAACTCGTGTCCTTTAAAATCATGCTGATTAATTCTAGAAGTGCGATACCCTAAATGCAGTTTTTTATTGGCTATAGTAGATTGAAAATCAAAATAATTAACCATTTTAAAAGCCTCATTATTTTCAGATATAATAGCGTTTCCTAAATACATCATCCCACCACATTCTGCATATATTTGTCCCTTATTTTCTGCAAATTGCCTAATACTAGCAAGCATACTTTTGTTAGCAGAAAGTGCTTCTAAATAATACTCTGGATAACCTCCTGCGACATACAAAAAATCACAATCTGGAATTTCTTTATCATGTATAGGACTAAAAAAATGTACATCTCCTAATTGTTCCATAGCAGTTATATTTTGAGGGTAAATAAAATTGAAAGCCTCATCTTTAGCTACACCGAAGGTGATGGTATGTTCTTTTACTCTTTTTTTATCTGAAACTGGTGTCTCTATTTCTTTTGAAGCTTCTAAAATATCATTCCTGTTTACTGTTTCCTCTAGGACATCTGCTATCTGATCAATTACAGTATCAAATTTTTCTATCTCTTGTATATTTAAACCTAAATGCCTTGAGGGAATCTCAATGTTTTTTAAATTAGGTAAGTAACCAAAACATATTATACCAATATCTTTACAAGCATCTTTCAACATAGCATAATGCCGCTCCGACCCTACTCTGTTAAAAATAACGCCCATGATTTTAACATCTTTATCAAAATTCACAAAACCCTGAATAAGCGGCGCAACAGAATACGCTACAGCTTTGGCATCAATCACCATTAATACAGGAGTTTTTAGTTTTTTTGCTAAATCGGCTGTACTCCCAAGGTCTTTATTCGCACCATCAAACAACCCCATAACACCTTCTATGCAATTAACTTCGACATCCTTTCCATATAATTTTAAACTGTTATCTATTTCATTTTGAGTCATCATAAATAAATCTAGATTAATACCAACCTTACCTGAAGCCAATTCATGAAATTTTGGATCGATATAATCTGGACCTACTTTAAAAGGCTGAATAGCATAATTATTGCGCTTAAACAAACGTAATAACCCTAAAGTAAGTGTTGTTTTACCTGCATTACTACTTGGAGCCGATATGATAAATTGTTTTATCATCCTTTTGTATGTATTGGGATTCCTGAAACCATAAAGTCTACTTTAGTTGCTTTTTGTGCGATGTATTGATTCACCTTTCCTTGTAAGTCTACAAATTGCCGTGTTACTTTTTCCATAGGTATTACCCCTAAACCAATTTCATTAGTAATGGCAATAATGATATTGTTTTTTGCACATAGCAAATCCCATTGTTTAATTACAAAATCGAAACTTAAAGTCGCATCGTATTTAAAATAATCCATAACATTAGTAATCCAAAGTGTAATACAGTCTAGAAACAACACCTTATTAACTGCCGTTATATTACTAATATTGAGTTCCTCTTCAATAGTTATCCAATTATCTGTACGTCTACTTTGATGAATCTCAATACGTTTACGGTATTCATCATCCCCATATTTAGAAGTCGCTAAATACGTGGGAGAATCGTCTAGATTTAAAGCAATCGCCTCACCATATTCACTTTTTCCAGATCGCTGCCCACCTGTAATAATATGTACTATTTTAGTGCTCATTTTCTGTTATTAAAAGTTCATAATTGGCTTTAATTCGATTGGCCAAATCAGAAGCAACTCCAATTTTAACCATGCCTTTTTCTGCATCAATAATTTGAGTAGTATACACACCTTTACAATAGGTTTGAAAAGCCAGCACCACATCCTCTAAACTATCATCTGTATTTAGTTTTCCATCGGTTATAATGTGAAGATGGTGGTTAAATTCTATGTCTGTACAAATACTTTTTACGTATTTAAACCCAGCAATTAAATTAGTTTTACCTCCTGTTTTAAGGTCTGTTAATGCAATTTCAATAGCTTTTAAAACACCTGTTCTATTTAAAATGTGTTGCGCTTCTCCGTCAAACAAAGAAATGATAGAAAACTGTGTGTTTTGATTTTTAGAGGCTTTTGCAATTTTATTTACCATGCCTTTAGCATAAGCTATAATTTGATCTTTTAGCATGGAACCACTGGAATCTATCAAGAATATATGATGATGCTTTAAAAGCCTGCTTTTGCGCTTGTTTTTTAGTTCAAATTTATCGGTTGCTAAATATTGACTTACGGTTTTTTTAGTATCAATTAAGGTGATATTCCCTTCTGAATTTTGAATTAAATTCGTTCCGTTTTGGATGGTATTTGTACGCATGTGTTTTGGCTTCTGAAACTTATTTTGTGGAAGCAACATATTTACTTTTTCTTCTTTCGAAAGGCTAGTTTCTGAAGATTTTTCTTCTGGTTGATTGTTTTGATCTGGAGATGGATTTTGCTTATTAGGCTCATTATTTAAGCTTCTATGGTTTAACACCAAATCTGCAATACAATCAACATCTTTTGTGGTGATTTCTGAAGTGTTTTGATAGGCAACAAAAGCTCTCGCTGTTTTTAGTAGTAAAATATCTGCTCGTAACCCTTCCACTTGATGCTGTATTGCTAATTGGCTGCAATATTCTATAATCTCATCATTAATTTTTATCGATTTAAGCCTATTTTTAGCAGCTTCAATTCGTGATTTAATACAATCATCTTCAACGCTGTAATCAGCAACAAATTGTAAAGGATCATTATCAAATGCTAACCGTTGTTTGATGATTTTCTGACGTACTTTTGGATCTACAGACGTTGTAATATTTACACTTAAACCAAAACGATCTTTTAGTTGGGGTCTTAAATTTCCTTCTTCAGGATTCATAGAACCTACTAAACAAAACTGACTTTTAAAATAGCGAGAAACACCTTCCCGTTCTAAATAATAATTACCAGAAGCAGCAGCGTCTAACAAGATATCTGTAAGGTAATCTTGCAATAAATTAACCTCATCTACATACAAAACACCTTGGTGTGCTTGTGCCATTAAGCCTAGATTAACAACTTCTTTTTTAGCATTTATTAATTGTTCTAAATCTATACTACCTATTAATCTATCTTCTGAAACACCAATGGGTAAATTAACAAAAGGATAATTTTTCTGGTTCCTCATTAGGCTTGCTAAAGACCTAATTAATGTGGTTTTTCCCGTTCCTTTATCGCCTATTGCTAAAACGCCTCCAATTAATGGGTCTACCATATTTAAAATAAGTGCTAACTTAAAATAGTCTTGCCCCACAATGGCAGAAAACGGAAAATTTATATGTTCTTCACCTTGTCTCATAATGCATAAACACCGTTATAAATCCAAACAATTCCTATAAATACAGAAGCAATGCCTACAATACCATTCATCCACTTAAAAATGGATAAATTACGCTCTAAAAAACGACTCATAACAGATAATAAAACATAACTATAAACACCCATAGCTATAATAATTCCTAGGCATTCTACTGCTAAAACAAGAATAGCATCCCCTACTGTAGCACTACTTAAAACTAAGGCCGATGTTAATGCTCCACCAGTACCCGCCAATCCATGTAACATACCTATCCAAAATGATTTATTCATTGGGTTCACAGCTATTTCTTCTCCTCTGGTACCATGTAAATGTATGGGGTTGCTAATATCATGCTCGTGAGCATCAATTTTTTTATGGTCTTTTACCATGTTATTAATGGCATGGTTTCTTTTTATGGCCACAATTCCTAACCAAATCATAATAGGGCCAACGGCTAATTCAGCATAAAAAGAAATATTATGTACAACTAAATTTGCCATACTCTTAAAAAGGAGAGCTACTCCACCAAAAAGTAATAAAGTTACCGAGTGTCCAAATGCCCATTGAGAAGCTTTAAAAACAGATTTAAAGTTTACTTTTTTATTATTGATAGTGTTTTCGGAAGCTAATACTGAAACTGCTGTTACGTGATCAGGCTCAAAAGAGTGAAGTATTCCAGCCGTTAAAGGTCTAATTAAAGAAATTACTGTCATTATTTAATATATTTAATAAGTGTTCCATCTTTATCTATAAGATAAAGATCCAATTCTACCTGTTTCATTTTTATATGCGTATGTTGGTAACAATGTTTAAGTAATAGTTGAAAAAAAGGTGCGTTTTGTTCAAAATCAAACAATTCGGTTAACCGTCCCGCCATATTTAAGGCTTTAATTTTTTCTGCTTCATAAAAACCGACTTGTTCAGCCAATTCAACTATAAAATCTTTATTCCAACTAGATACACAACTATGCGTATCTGTAATACCTGCTGCTAATTTTGCTGCTTTGCCTAACATGATACCAATACTTACTTTTTCAATTGGGCATTGATTTATTTTAGTCAGCGTTTCTCCTATCCAATTCCCATAATGGATAAAACCATATTCGGGTAAATAATCGAATTTTTTCGATAAATATTTTTCACTTCTTGCTCCTGAGTTTATAACCAATTCTGTAACATTATTAGCAACCGCAACATCAATACCTTGCTCGATGCTTGCTATATAAGATGATGATGAATACGGTTTTACAATACCGCTTGTTCCTAAAATAGAAATACCTTTCATGATGCCTACGCGCTCATTAAGGGTGCGTTTAGCAATCTTTCGCCCATTAGTTACATAAACAGTCACAGATACTCCACATTCTAAATCGTAATCTCGCAATAGTTTTTGAATAGCACTTGTAATCATTTTTCTAGGCACCGGGTTTATAGCCGGTTCCCCTATTGCAAGTTCTAAGCCTTTAAGTGTCACGGTTCCGACACCTTCACCTGCTATAAATTGAATGTCTTTTTGTTGTGTTAATTTTAAAATACAACCTATTTCTGCACCATTGGTAACATCTGGATCATCACCTGCGTCTTTAATAACTGAACAATTGGACGTATCTTCAGTAAACTCGCAGTGGTGAATAGGAATCTCGACAACTTTATCTATAGGCAAGTGTACGTTTACAGCAACATTTTTTTTCTGATGAATGATTGCCATCAATCCAGATTTCGCTGCGGCTGTGGCACAGGTTCCTGTTGTAAACCCTTCTCTTAACGGACCTTTTGGAATGTCTCTTAAACTCATATTTTCAATGTTTTAAGAATGAGTAATTCCAGTGTATTAACATCAAACACAACCTTAAAATATGTCGGTGTTTTTGGCTGTTCGATAATAATAATTTGTGAATTTGTTTGTAAAGCAGCCTCAATTTTTGTGCTTAAAAATCCACTATCACCTGTTTCTTTTGTTAAAACAACGTTGATGTTTTTGGACTTAATCAAGTCAATTTCTTTTTCCAGATTAACAGATGGCAAACCTAAAATCAATTGTTTTTCGGGGAAATTATTTTCGGCAGCAATAGCTAGTGATTCAGGTCTATTTAGTATTCTAAAATAGGTTGTATGCTTTTGCCACCAAGGTTCTAGTCTTTTAATCGATTGAACACCTGTTAACGCTAATACCCTTTTATCTTCTTTTAATAATTCTAAAGCAGCATCATAAGAATCTACATAAAATACAGATGGGTTAATTGTTTTAGAAAGTAACTTTCTTCCAAACCGTATTACAGGTATTTGCAAACGTTCTGCAACTTTTGCTATCGTACTATGTAATATTTCAGCGAAAGGATGGGACGCGTTAATAATCGTATGAATTTTATTTTTTAATAGATACTCCTCTAGTTGTTGTTCATCTAAAGCACCATGTCTATAACTAGCTATTTCATTTTCTTCAAAAGGAATATTTGTTTTAGTTGAATACACAAAAGGCATAGCCAAACTTTCTAATAAAGCGGCTACTTTTTTTCCTTCTGTTGTTCCTCCAAAAACTAAAATCATTTTTATTATAATTGATTATTCTGTTAATACAAATTTCTTATTCGTTCTAAAAATGTGTTTCCACTCCGGGCTGTATAATTGTGATCTGTTTTTGCGAGCTCCAATGGCTTGCCCCACAATAATTAATACCGTTCTTGTTTTTTTGCTCTTCTTTACAATTGTTGCTAGTTCTGATAATTTTCCTTGAAAAATTTCTTCATCCTTCCAAGAGACTCTATACATAACAGCTACAGGCGTATCAGCATCAAAATGTTCTAATAATTGGGCTTCTACTTTTTTAGCAATACCTACACTTAAAAAGATACACATGGTAGCATTAGTGGCTGCAAATGCCGCAATGCTTTCTTTTGGCGGCATAGGTGTTTTTCCTTCCCCACGAGTTAAAACAATAGACTGTACAACTTCTGGAATGGTAAATTCAGACCTTAAAGCCGCTGCTGCTGCACTAAAAGATGAGATACCAGGCACAATGAAGTAATCCATTTCTAAGTCGTCAAAAATGGTCATTTGTTCTTGAATGGCACCGTATAAAGACGGATCGCCACATTGTAAGCGCACAACGAAATTTCCTTTTTTATAATGCTCTTGCATTAAAGAAATTTGCTCTTCCAAAGTCATCATAGCAGAATTTCGAACCACTGCTCCTGCTTTACACCAATTAGTCATTTCTTCAGGAATTAAACTCCCTGCGTACAAAACACAATCAGCTCGCTCTAAATATTGCTTTCCCTTTACGGTTATTAATTCTTCATCGCCAGGTCCTGCTCCAATAATAGCAATAGCTGTTCTGCGTTCTACATTAACATGTAAAGCCACAGAAAAAGTAAATTTCTCGCTATTATCTAAATGTATTTTTTGTTTTTCGATGAGTACGTTTTTATTTCTGGAAAGTAACAGTGCACAAGACTCTGACACCCCATCAACACCAATTTTAGATTGTACCATTTCACTTGGGTTAGGAACAAAAACAGTATCTATCTCCGCTGAGGTAAATGTGCTAAAAGGAATATTATACTGCTTACTAAAATCTAAATAAGCTTCCTGTTCTGCTTTAATATCTATGGAACCAAAGTTTTTAATTGCATAAAAATTAATTTTCATGGCTTCCAGTTCTCGTTTTAAAGTCGTTTCAAAAAGTGTTGAATCTAAACTTTTAGAGCAGCCAGACCCTACTGAAAGTACTTTCGGAATAAAAAACAAATTCGGGATTGTTACTTCATACATTTTATACGTAACAGCAATAAACAATTCAAAATGTGTGTAATCAATATCTTTTTCATCATAAAAAACAGTCACAAAATTGGGAATCGTTTTTTCAAGGTACTGCGTTCCTTTATCTTTAATATCTAAAAGTAAAGCCGTAGGTTTATTATTTACAAACAAGGCCATTATTTTATTCATTTCTAAGGAACGCTCTGTTTGCCACTCAAACTGTTTCCCAAGTGTATCTAATGCCCAGATATTTTGAACATCACTAGATGTCGATATGATCGCGTTTGAACCTAAAATCGAAGCTATTTTTGATGCAAAATCATTAGCGCCACCTTTATGCCCACTCAATACAGATTGTACATTTAAACACAAATCATCTACCGAAACTACAGCAGGATCTGTATTTTTATCTTGAATATATGGTGCTATTAAGCGTACACAAATACCTAAGGCAGAAACAAAACAAATACCATCTAATTTCGAAAAATTCCCTTTTAAATAGTCTGAAACAGATACTATAGATGATATATTTTTATTGCCTGATTTCAAAGTAGTTATTACCAATGATTTTGGAAATTCTTTCTGAATAACAAGCGCTTTTTCTATGCCTTTTTCTGTAACTGCTATAATGACTATTTTTTTCATTTATTTATTTTTTTTGCAGAGTGTATGCTAATTTTATTATGTGTATCCACCTGAATTACAAGTGTACTAATGGTGTAATTTAATTGGGTAAGTTCTTCAACAAACACCTGAGAACTGCTTTCTTTTACAGCATTTATTACAAATCGTACTAATGGATTTAATTGATTAATAATATGAATCAACTCTTTTAAACGACCGCCATGACCACCAATAAAAACAACATCTGGGATAGGATAATCATTTATATTGAGGCTAAAAAAATCGTCAATAACCATAGCAATTCCTGGTGTAGAAAATTGCTCTGTATTTTTTTGAATGATGCTTGCACATTCTGTGCGCTTTTCAAAAGCAATAATTTTTAAATGTGGGAAATGTTGTTTGGCTTCAATAGCTACAGAACCAGTACAAGAGCCTATATCCCAAAAAACGGCTTTATTTTGCAATTCCAAAACTCCAATGGTACTTAAACGAATAGGCATTTTAGTAATCATATTCGTCCGATTAGCTAATGGTATAAATGCACTATCAGGAATACCAAACGGTTTCTGTTTTAAAGCTATTTGCTTCAATAAAACACAGTTTAAACTATGATGAACCTTATCTGTACACGCCAATAAATCGAGTTGTTCAATATGTTCATTATTACCTTCTAATGCTTCTCCAATAGTTATCGAGTAATTATCGAAACCATATTGTAGCATGCGTTTTGCAATTTTGGAAGGTGTATTTTTAGTATCTGTTAGTACGCCAATTAATTCAACTCTATTAATTAAAGCTTCATCTAAAGCACTCCAATCTCTACCGTGTACAGATACCGTTTTTAAGGTATTGTAGTTTGTTTGTGTTTTATGACATAGTAATTGAATGCTATTAAAATAAGGAAATGTTTTTAGTTTAGCGTTTGGTGATAAACGTTGTAAAGTGTTACCAAAGCCATAGAAAAAAGGATCTCCAGAAGCAAAAACGACAATAGAACTATCAATGACGTTATATTGTTTGATAAGAACATCCATTTTACCCGAAATTTCAATCCAAGTATGGTTTTTAGGTAAGAACGATTTCACCAATTGATAATGACGTTTTCCGCCAGAAAAAATAGTAGATTTATTAATTAGTTTAAACACCTCATCATTCCATGTTGGAGTTGAATGATTACTAATTCCAATTAAATAAAAGTCAATATTTTTTTTAGTTTGCTTCACTTACTTAATAGGTTTCTTTAATAACAACATCTGTAATATTTTTACGTTTTTCCCATTGCAAGCGCTCTAATTCAGGGTTTTCATAAAATTCATCAACATGCCCTAAACATAAATAGCCTATCAATTGTCTGTCTTTAGGTACCTTTAAAATGGTTTTAATAGTATCGGGATTTAAAATACTAACCCAACCTAAACCAATATTTAACGCTCTGGCCATTAACCACATATTTTGAATAGCACAAACAACCGAGTACACTCCGGTTTCCTTCATAGCAGTTTGTCCTAAAACAGGATGTTCACTTGGTTTATAGAAAACAGCAATATTTAAGGCAGATTCTACAATACCTTCTAATTTCAACTGCGTATAGACATCTATTCTGTTTCCTTCAAAAAATGTTTTGGCTTTTTCGTTTTCTTCGAAAAAACTGTCTTTAACTTTATTTCTAATTTCTAAATCTTTAATAATAACGAATTCCCAAGGTTGTGAAAAGCCAACCGAAGGTGCGTTTACTCCTGCAAATAGAATTTTATCTAAATCGGCTTTACTAATCGATTTATTTATAAAACGATTCCCTCTAACATCCCTACGTGCTAGTATTATTTGCTCTAAGGTTTCAATATTTTCTGAAGTAAACTTGTTCATTTTTAAGGTTTAAAATAGTTTGAAGCTTCAGGAAGTGTAAAAGCAGCATTAACAATAGCTGCTGCAACATTACTTCCACCTCTATTGCCTTCAATAATAACCCAGTCTATATTTTTGGTTTGCGATAATTGTTCTTTAGCTTCCAAAACATTTACAAAACCAACAGGTACTCCAACAATTCCTATTGGTTTAAAACTATCGTTATCTCTTAATTGGTCAACAATTTCAAATAAAGCTGTTGGGGCATTTCCAACAACATATAATGCATTAGGATATTGCTCAATAGCCTTTCTTATTCCTGCTTGAGATCGGGTAATATCATCCAATTTTGCTAGTAATTCTGTGGCTTCTTCATTTAACAAACAATGAATTTGGTTATTAAATTCTTTCGTAAAGGCTTTTGTTATACCTGACTTTACCATCGTAACATCTGTTACTATATCGCCACCATTTTTAAGATGATTATACCAATTCTCAATGGCATTTGGTGTTGCTGAATAATGATTAGAATCTTCTAAAATTCCTGTGGTATGAATAACTCTTGTTATAGCCCATTTATTTGAGATAGAAAAAGGCAACTCTTTAATATGCTCGGTAACAATTTTAAAGCTTTCTTGTTGAATTTCTTTACCAGTGTGTGGTTTTCTATTAAGATAACCTCTTGGCGTAATTAAATAATCTTTAAAACGATACGTTTGCGAATTCCCAATCATGACTAAGCAGAACATATCGACATCTTCAGGATTAAACGCTTCTAATGTGGTCAATATAACATTTTCTTCTGGTCGCGTTACATGCCTTACAATAGCAACAGGTGTTGCAGGAGCACGTTCTTCTAAAAATAGCTTTTTCAGCCTACCCAACTGCCAATGTCTTTTTTTACTTTTTGGGTTGTACAAACTCGTCACAAAATCCCCCATGGCAGCGGCTCTAATTCTTTTTTCAATGCTGTTCCATGGTGTCATTAAATCGGATAATGAAATACAACAAAAATCATGACCTAATGGTGCTCCTAATTTACTTCCTACGGCTAAAAATGCTGAAATACCCGGGAGTGTTTCTAACTCAATAGTTTCATGGTTTTCTTTGGATACTATTTCGTAAACAATGGCTGCCATAGAATAAATACTAGCATCTCCCGAACCTATAACTACCACATACTTGCCTTCCTTCGCTTTTTCAATAGCTTTATGTGCTCTAGCTTCTTCTTTGCCTAATGGCATCGAAATTAGCTCTGTACCTTCTTTAAAAAAGGTTTCTCCAAATTGAAAGTAATAATCATAACCAATAATGACGTCTGCTCTTTGTAAAACATTCTTAACTATAGGCAATATATAATTGATATCTCCTGGCCCTAAGCCTGCGATAGTTATCTTCATTTTTTAATTTTTTTAATAATGATAAGAGAAAAATAAGGTGTCTCTCTTTTGTTCGCAGTTGCCCAATTAGTTGTTATGAATTGTTGGTCTGTTCCCAAGCGTTCAGCATAAGTGATGTTGTGTTTTTCTGTATCAATTACTGATGTGATAATATCTATAACTGACATTATTTTCATTAATACTACCGTATCGAAATGCTGAATAGCTTCTTCTAATTCCTCTTTACTTTTTATACGAGGAATAACCGCTACTTTTTCGTTTTGTAAGCACAAAGGCTTTTTACTTTCTGAAGCTAAATGCAAGTATGAACTAATACCTGGAATTAAATTAATAGATAATTTATGAGCCTCTATTTTTTCTAATAAATAAGAAAAAGAACTGTACGTACTAATGTCGCCTTCGCTAACAATGGCTATGGATAATCCTTTTTTGTAATCGCTTAAAATTTGTTGAAACGCTGTTTCGTAAATAAGTTTGGCTTGCTCGCGTTCCAAATCCATTTTTAAATAGAAGCCTACTAATTTTTCCGCATCTAAATCATAATGATTTAAAATAGATAGCGAATAACTTTCTTTTCTGCCGTCTTTAAATAACGACCCTGGATAGTATATTTTATCTGCTTGCTGTAACGTTTTTAATCCTTTTAAGGTAATTAAGTCAGCATCACCTGGACCTAAAGAAATACCATAAACCGTTCCTTCTATCATATTCCTAAACTTTTTTTAATTTTAGTAAACACACTGTTTTTTTGCCCTACTTTTTCATCTTCTTCAAACAAAAGACCTTTTACCCCTAAATGATGTCCAATTTGCTCTTTTCCTAATTCGGACTCTACGCCTACTATTTGCTTTCTGTATTTACACATTTGGCAGTTCATATTTGCTGTACCATTAATGACTTCTCCAAGACGCTCATCAAACGCTTTTAAAATCAATTCATCAATCCCAAAGGCCTCCGTATAGATATACTCCAAAGGAGATGTTTCATCAAAAACACGAATTTCATTGTAAATACGTTCTAAAAGGATACCGGTAAAAAAGAAAAACGGAATAGCAATGGTGCGTTTAAATTGCATTTTACTAGTAAGTTCTAAACTTTTAGTAACACTTGGATATGCAGTACCACTATACGAAACTGTTGTAAAACCAAAGCCCATACCTTCGCCTAACATACAGGCTAACTTGTGCACATCGGAATTCGCATCGGTATCAGTCGTTCCTCTACCAACAACCATTAAACAAGTTTGCTTTCTGTCTACTGATGGGTACTTACTTTCTGTTTCCAAAATTCGTTTTTGAGCTAATTCCAGTACAAATGAATTTACGCCAATATGTTTCCCCATTTTTATGGTTAAATCACTGTAATAGCTTTGTATGGTATTCATCTCGTAAGGAATATCATTCTTTGCATGTGAACCCGCAAAAAGGATGATAGGTAATGCGTAAATTTCACGAATACCCTTTTGATACATACGCTCTACTGAAGCCTCATAAACCGGATGGTTAAATTCTAAGAAACCATAATCTACTTCGTACTCTGTATACCTAACTTGTAAAGCTGCAACCAATTCTTTAAATGCATCGGTTCCTGATTTGGTTCTACTACCATGTCCACAAAGTAAAATTCCTTTTTTCATCGTTTTATCTAATTGGTTCTGCTCCTATTAAAAATACTACGGGCATTTGCAGTTCTTGTTTTTTTATGTCGTCTTCAATGTTTACTAATGTTGATGACAGTATAACCTCATTCGGTCTTGAAACATTAGAAATAGCACTGATAGGGATATTTGGGTCTTTACAAACCTCCAGTAGTTT
The DNA here is from genome assembly GCA_031826515.1 of Flavobacteriaceae bacterium HL-DH10. Classification (NCBI taxonomy): domain Bacteria; kingdom Pseudomonadati; phylum Bacteroidota; class Flavobacteriia; order Flavobacteriales; family Flavobacteriaceae; genus Thalassobellus; species Thalassobellus suaedae. The sequence continues at coordinate 3,916,357 of CP134536.1, forward strand.
CGGAATAATTTGATCTAAACTTTTTAAACCCATATTTAACGCTAACGTATTGCCTGCATTAAGCATTTCGGCAATACCCTTAAGTTGTGCCGTAGAATAATCTGACGTATGAGCCGTACAAATTAAAACGGCATTGGATTGTCTTCGTTCTGTAATAGGAATATTCGCTGAACTCGCTGCTGCTAAAGCCGCAGAAATACCTGGAACGACTGTAAATGGCAACTTATGTTTAGTTAAAAAACGAGCTTCTTCTGCCGCTCTACCATAAATATAGGGATCACCAGATTTTAGTCGAACTACTTTTTCTCCTTGCTCACAACGTGCCTTCATTAATATATTAATATTGTTTTGACGTGTTTGTTGGTCTTCAATATCACCAAATTTTCGTCCTACGTAAATTAGTTCTGCTTGTATATTGATATTTAATATCTCTTCTGAAATTAAATTATCGTATAATATAATTTCGGCATTTTCAATCGCTTCAAAAGCTTTTAACGTTAATAAGTTTTTATTCCCAGGTCCAGCACCAATAATACTTATTTCTGGTAAATACGCTTTTGTAAAAATCCATTCAGGATTCGAAAATTGGTACTTATAATTAAGAAGTGAATTCGATTTAGAATTGTCTATAACCTTATAACGTTCTTTTATTTCTGTTTCGAAAATTGGTGCAGGTAAGTTTAATAGAATCGCAGCTTTTTCATAATAAGCTTTTCTTTTGGGATGCTCATCTGCACAGCCATTAATAATTTCCCCAAAACAGTTTTGCTCTAAAACAGCTTCAATTAAACCAATAGCATCTTTTTGGTGAATAAGATTTACAGGTACGTTGGGGTTTTTTAATTGTTTTTTGTTTGCAAGAAAGCCACCTGGGTGACGCTTAACACCTATTAAGCCGGCTAAACGTAAAATGGTTAAGTTTTTACCAAAATGCTTCTGCAATAAGTATTCTGCTTTTATTAAAGCATTACCAGAAGCTTTTTCTGGAACACAATCTATTGTTTCATTTATAAGACCATTGGTGTTTTGATACACAGATGTAGAACTGACAAAAACGACTTTTATTGACTTAGGTGTCTGTTTAATAATTTGTTCAATTTGAAGCGGGTGTATTGTTTCTATATTATCAAGGCGCTTTGGTGGAAAATTGATAATAAGTGTGTATGTTTTATTTATAAAAGCATCCCAATCTCCAATAATCTTATCAGATTCGATTTTTATTCTACATACCTGAAACGAATACTTACTTAGCGATTTTAAGTTATCAAGCTCAGACGTGCTACCGCTAATAGAGTACCCTTTTTTTGAAGCTGTAATGCCAGAGGCAAACCCAACCAGCCTAATCCTAAAATAGAGATATGTTTATTCATAACTGTGTTAAATCTAGATTTAAGTTTTGCAACTGGATTTTTGTACAGTATTTCCAAGCTTCGGTATTTATAGAATCAAATTCGATTTTCCCTAAGGTTTCTCCGAATTTGTTTTTAAAACGAATGCCAGTTTGCGTGGTTTCTTTTTGATAAAAATATTCTGTAATAGAAATTTTTAATTGTTGCAATTCCTTGTCATCTTTTGGAACAGCTGCAATAGTAAATTCTAAACAATCTGTTTTAGTTAGGAGTTCAAGTGTGTATTCTTTTGAATAGTTCACCTCTTTTATTTCTTTGAATGCTAAGTGGGTTTTATTAGGCACATGAAGTGTTACGCCTTCCTGCTTTTCTAACATAAATAAGAATAATGGATATAAATATTGATCTGAACTAAAACCTCTAGTAATAAGGCAATCGCCTAATTCTTCATCCGCTTTAAATTCAAAAGGTTTTGGTTTTATAGGAGCTATTTCTTTATTAGAAATCTGTTGCTTCCATCCTTCTTTATACAACAGTTCGGTTTCTAAAGGACAGTCATTATTTATATGCCCTTTAACAATATGGGTGATTTTTTTTGGTGTAAGTTCTTTGTACCAAAATTCTCCTGGATGTACAATACAGGTAGGAGCATCTTCACACCTGCCATTACATCTTGTTTTAATGGTGTGTGTATTGTTCCAATAATCATTGTTACGTAAATATGCTCTTGCAGCTCTTATAACTTGTTCGCCTCCTGCTTTTTGACAAGAACCGCCGTCGCAAAAGAAAAATGTATGTGTTGTTTTGGCAATGTTTTTACCCATCTTTTTTTATCAATGGGAAAGTAGGGTAAGAAACCCCTATAATAAGGGTATCGAACACGTTAACTTTTATTCCCGAAAGTTTATATATGTTTAGCTTTAGGCAGGTCTTCTGACTCACTCTACTTTTAACGCCTTCCCATTCCTAAGAACAGTGACTTATAGATGTTAAAAGCTTTTTAGAGCTTACAGCTGCGGGAACAGTTTTGGATTTTCACCAAATTCCCTTTTAATTCTATATCCTTTTCACAAAGAATTTGAAACCAAAAAGCACTACAAATGTATGTATTATTTTTGGATTAGATGAGGATGGTTTCTAAAATTAATTTAGTTCTTTTCTTACGAGAAGATTTAGGTAAAATGATAATATCAAACCCTTTATTTTGGTACTTTTCTAAAAGTTGTTGTTCTAATTTCAAACAATACTCAAAGTCTTGTAACCGCTGTGCATCTTGGCAATAAATATCAAACCAAGTTGGAGCAAAAAAAACAGTTTTATGGTATGCCTCTTGATATGGGAAATCGCGTAGGTACTTGGGAATCATTTTGTTTTCTAATGCTAAATAAGCTTCTAAATCCAATAACGATCTGTCACAGACTTGCGCATTGCTAGTTAATAATTCTTGACTTGTTAAATTGAATACAAGATCGGAAAAACGATTAATATCACCCCATGGCACACCGTTTCTGTTATTTTGTTGTTCATCAATAATAACTTTTCTAGAAATTTCATCCATGCAAGGAATCTTACTTTTTAGAAGATTTATTATGGTTGTTTTTCCCGTACCAGGAGCTCCAGTAACTATATGTTTTTTTTGAAGGCTACACATATTCAAAAAAGTAATAATAATCCAATAATTAAGAAACAAAACAACATGCTAACTTTATAATTAATATGTGTAACTGTTTTAATTTCTTCATGTTTAATGTCACGATTATTGCCTCCTATAAAAGGTTTATCCATCAATTTTCCATGATAATAATTAGGCCCTCCAAACTGACAATTTAAAATATATGCTAAGGCTGCTTCTGGGTATCCTGCATTCGGACTGCTATGCTTCCTTCCTTCTTTAAAAACAAACGACACCCCACTTAACTTAAACTGAACTATTAGCATTAACACTGCTGTAATTCTAGCTGGAATATAATTAGCAACATCATCTAACTTTGCTGCAAACTTTCCAAACCATATATAACGATCATTTTTATATCCAATCATGGAATCGAAGGTATTTATCATTTTATAAGCCATGGCTCCTGGAACACCCAAAATTAAAAAATAAAAAAGCGGAGCTATAACACCATCGCTCAAATTTTCAGACATAGTTTCAAAAGTTGCGACTCTAGTTTGCTGCGTAGTTAAATTATTGGTCTCTCGTCCTACAATCCAAGATAAACGCTTACGTCCAGCTTCTAAACCTTGATTTTTTAAAGTATAAAAAACAGCTAAACCCTCTTTTATTAATGTTTTATTTGCTAAACAGTAAAACAACATAAGTACTGAAAATACTATAGCTAAAATTTGAAAACTAGCACCATTCAACCATTTAATAATTAGATAAGGAACTACAAAAGAAACACTAACCAAAACAATGACTAATAAAGCTCCTTTTACAAATCTATAACGACCTTTATTAAGCATTTTTACTCCAAAAGAAATACCATTTCCATATCCTACAATAAGATGCGGCATTTTTATAGGATCTCCTAAAATTAAATCTAAAACAAAAGCAAAAATTAAAATTAAAATATGGTTTAATTCCATTCTTTTAAAACTTGAATTAATTCATTATTAGCTTCCTCACTTTGTGTTGAGAGTCTAATATATTGCCCTTCTAGTTTGTTAAAGTTAGTAGCATCACGAACAAGAATTTGATGTTCTTCAATTAAATATTGCTTTAATTCCTTAGCTGATTTATTTAATAATTGAACTAAAAAATAAGACGTATTACTTTCATTAACCTTAAAGCCATTTAATCGCGTCAATTGCTGTTTAAAAACAGCGGTTTCTTCTAATAATTCTGAAACATTAAACTGAAGCGTGTCATAGTTTTTTAAAATGAATTCACCAGCTTTTATTGCCAATAAGTTAACACTCCATGGCATTTTTAAACTTAATAATTTTGCTATGTTTGAAGCGTCGGAAACCAAATATCCCAAACGTAATCCAGGAATCGTAAAGGTTTTGGTTAAGGAACGAACAATTATTAAATTGTTATACTTACCTGTTAATGAAACAATCGATTCAATACTATTAGTAAATTCTATATATGCTTCATCAATAACAAATGTGGTATTTGGTTTTTGCTGAAAAAGAAATTCTAATTCACTCTTAGCAAAAACATATCCATTGGGATTATTAGGATTACAGATAAATACTAGTTTGGCACTGGTGTTTTTTACGTCTTTAAAAGCAATTAACTCGTAATTTAAATGAAATATTTTACATGCATCTTCATATTCTGAAAACGTAGGTGCTACAATGGCTGCTGTCTTATTACAAAACAATTGAGCTATAAGATAAAATGCTTCCGTTGCTCCATTGGTAAACAAAAATTGTGCACTATTAAGTTGAAATTTTTTAGCTGCTAATGCATTCAATTCACTTGCGGAAGGAGACGGGTAACTTTGTATTTGATGAATGTACCTTGAAACCTCATCAAGCAACGCTTTAGGGCATCCTTTATAGTACACATTTGAACTAAAATTGTGTTTAATGTCTCCTTTAATTAAATGAAGATCATCTCCATGTCCGTTTAACATTGTTGTGAGCTATTTTTTAAAATAGTTTGCATGTCTAAATTCTTATCTATCCAATCTGCTAATTTATCAAATTGTTCAGCTTTAAAAAGTCTGTAGTTTTTTGCTTGTGAATTGGGGAATCTTAATTGCAATAATTCTGTTACGACCTCTTGGTTATCAAAAATACCATGAAGGTAAGTTCCCCAACTTTTATCGCCATCAAAATAACCTTCCTCCTTCTCATCTATAAGATTTAAATGTTTATTTTTAGGTACTCTAGTTTCACCCATATGAATTTCGTAGCCTACACAAGGTTCCTTAAATTTTTTAAACTGAAAATTACGCTGTATCGTTTGCTTCGTTTGAGAAAGTTCTGTTTCAATATCAAACAGCCCCAAACCTGCTTCTTGTTGAACATGGCTCTCTATAGAAAATGGATCTGTAATAGATTTTCCCAACATTTGATATCCGCCACAAATTCCTATAATTGGAATGTGTGAATACTTATTTTTAATCACCGAATCTAAACCTTCCTTTTTTAAAGCAACTAAATCTTCAATGGTATTTTTGGTTCCCGGAATAATAATAATATCGGCTTTATTTAGTTCTTCGGAATCTCTTGTAAAATAAAGGTTAATAAGTGGTTCCTGTTCTAAAGCTTGAAAATCTGTATAATTAGACATGTAATGAAGTTTCACTACAGCAATGTTTAACTTATTTACTCTAGCTGTTGTTGCCCTAAGGTTCAATGCTACCGAGTCTTCTTCTTCAATAATAATATTTTTTGCATAAGGTAAAACACCCAAAACAGGAAGACCGGTAAGTTCTTCTAATGTTTTTTTGCCTTCAATAAATAAATTTGCATCACCTCTAAACTTATTAATAATAATGCCTTTAACAAGTTTGCGTTCCCAATCTTCTAGCAAAGCAATAGTACCATAAACGCTGCCAAATATGCCTCCTTTATCAATATCGCCCACTAAATATACGCACGCATTAGCAGCTTCTGCCATACGCATGTTTACAATATCTCTATGCTTTAAATTAAGTTCGCTAATACTACCAGCACCTTCCATAACAACAGGATTGTGCTTTAATGCTAATTTCTTAAAAGATGTTTTAGCCTCTTCAAAAAGATGTTTTTTATTGTCTCCTAAAAAATACTCTTTAGCTGTTTGGTCTCCAATTGGTTTTCCATGTAAGACAATTTGTGATTTATTTACTGATGACGGTTTTAATAAAATAGGGTTCATTTCTACCGTTGGCGGAATACCACAAGCTTCTGCTTGTACAGCTTGCGCCCTACCAATCTCAAGATTATCGGGTGTGGAAAAACTATTTAATGACATATTTTGCGCTTTAAACGGAGCTGGTTGAAATTTTCTCTGTTTAAGCCATCTGCAAATTCCAGTTGTTATCCAGCTTTTTCCAACATCGGATCCTGTACCAACTAACATTATAGGTTGTAGGTTTTGCATTTAAATTTGTTTATTTTAAACACAAAAATATTGAATAATATAGACTTTAATATCGGGTTAACGATAAAGTTTATTGAAATATCCGCCTATGCTTTTTAAAGTATGTCCTCTCTAGTTTTAAAAAATTAATTTCAATAATAAACAGCTGTAAAAGGATTGAATGGGTAACAAATTATAAAGCTTTAAAAACTGTTCTCCTATTTTTCCTTTGTTCCATTTTCTGATAAACCCCTTCCTCTAGAGCAAAATCCTTATACTCAATATGAATTCTACTATTTAATAAATCGTAAACAGGACTTAATTTATAATCTCCCAGAGGTGTTGCATTTATGAGTGCAATATTTAGTTACCTTTGTTTTAGCCATAAACTCATTGCGGCAATATTCACAAATTGGGATTATTTCAATATTTGGAATCGTTCAAACAAATAACAATACGCATCTTAATTGGATGATATTAGTTAATTAAAGGACATTAAATGGACAGAATATCTAAATATTATATAAATATTAACTTACAAATGGAAGGTGGAGAAAATATAAAATTACATATGTATTTAATAAACAATTATTTACCATTAAAAACCATAAAACACCACCAAAAAATTGAAGATTTATTTGCCGATACAAAAATTAGCGAAAATATTACCTAATAAATCATCATTAGTAATCTCGCCAGTTATTTCTCCAAAGTAGTATAACGCCTGACGAATATCTATAGCCAACAAATCTCCAGACAAACCAGATTCTAAACCATGACGCACTTTATCTACTTCATCTAAAGCTTTCAATAAAGAATCATAATGTCTTGAATTAGTAACAATTGTATCACTGTTTCTTAACAACCCTGTATTAACAAAACTTAGAAGTTTATCTTTCAATTCATCTACTCCTAACCCATTTTTAGCAGATAATAAATGAACATTTTGTATGTCATTTTGCAGAAGTTCTATCTGACTTGCATTCAATTTATCAACCTTATTCGCTACAATTAGTAAAGGTTTTAAAGGGTATTTGTTTTTAATCTTCTCTACCTCTATTTTGAAAGTATGCACAAAAGATTCGTCTTTAAAATTATTACTATCAGCAAGAAAAATAACGACTTGAGCTTGATCTATTTTTTCAAAGGTTTTCTTAATACCTATACTTTCAACCACATCTTTTGTTTCACGAATACCAGCAGTATCAATAAATCTAAATCCGATTCCTCCTATCGATATTTCATCTTCTATAGTATCTCTGGTAGTTCCGGCTATTTCAGACACAATAGCACGCTCTTCTTTTAACAAGGCATTCAAAAGTGTTGATTTACCAACGTTAGGTTCGCCAACAATGGCGACAGGAATACCATTTTTAATTACATTACCAACAGCAAACGAATCGATTAATCGTTTTAAAACAAAGCTTATACGTTCTACCAATTCTTTAAACTGTGTTCTATCAGCAAACTCTACATCTTCTTCTGCAAAATCTAATTCCAATTCTATTAGCGAAGCAAAATTCATAAGTTCTTCACGCAGTTTGGCTATTTCAGATGAAAAACCACCACGCATTTGTTGCATAGCTATTTGGTGTGATGCTTCATTATCACTCGAAATTAAATCGGCAACAGCTTCTGCTTGACTCAAATCTAACTTACCATTTAAAAAGGCTCGTAATGTAAACTCACCAGCAGTTGCCATACGGCATCCATTCCTAAGAAATAATTGAATAATTTCTTGTTGAATATAATTAGAACCATGACAAGAAATCTCTACCACATTTTCACCTGTATATGAATTTGGGTTTTTAAAAACAGACACCAATACTTCATCAATAATTTTATTACCATCAATAATATGTCCTAAATGAATGGTATGTGTTTTTTGATTAGTAAGTGATTTTTCGCTTTTTACAGATTGAAAACAGCTATCTGCTATAGAAATAGCATCTTTTCCAGATAATCGTATAACAGCAATAGCCCCAGCTCCTGAAGGTGTTGCTAATGCTACTATGGTGTCTTGATGAATCATGAAATATTGATAAAATTTTAAACCAAATAAATTCCATCTGATTTAATTTCTATTTCCTTTTGCTTATATAGTGATCCTATTGCTTTTTTGAAGTTTTTCTTACTCATTTGAAGCGTCTCTTTAATAGCTTCAGGACTCGATTTATCGGTAAGGTTTAAATATCCACTATTATCATGCAATTCATGCATAATACGCTCAGCATTGGGCTCTATATTTCTGTAACCTATTTGACCTAATCCAATATCTAACTTATTACCTGGTCGTATTTTTTTAACAATACCTTTTAGTTTATCTCCAACACTAATATCAGAGAAAATTTGATCTTTATAAATCAATCCTAAATGTTTTTTGTTTACAATCACATTCATCCCAATGTCAGATGGATGAGAGACTATTAAGTCTACCTCGTCAAATTGAGCAACTGTTAACTCTTTATTATCTAAAAAGTGATTGGTTTTACTTGAAGCGACTAACCTTTCCGTTTTTTCATCTAAATAACAATGTACCAAATACCAACCGCCAGGTTTCATTTTAAAAGCCTGTTCTTTAAACGGGCAAAACAATTCTTTAACTAATCCCCAATCTAAAAACGCACCATGTTCTGTGACTTCGTTACAACGTAATAAAGCAAACTCACCACGCTTAATATATGGCATATCTGTTGTTGCAACAGGGCGTTGTTCATTATCTAAATACACAAAAACTTCAAGCTTCTCCCAAATTTTAAATTCCTTAGGAACATATCTATTTGGTAATAACACTTGATTATCTTCATCATCAATTAAATAAGCTCCGTGTTCAGTTTCACGAAGTATTTCTAATGTATTTATCTCTCCTAAATGTATCATTTGGCAAAGGTAATGATATTAGTTTTTTGAAAAACAAAAAGCGCTACAATAATTGTAACGCTTTTTTTAATATTTAATGCTTTTATAAATTAATATACAGACTCTTTTTTGAAATGTTTAGTCAATAAATAATAAACGACAGCTCTATATTTACTACGATTTGATTTTCCGTAAGTTTCCATAACAGCGTCAATACCGTTATCTAAATCGTCGCTATCTGCAAGACCTAATTTTTTAATTAAGAAATTATTTTTAACTGTTGCTAATTCAGATTCATCAGACCCAGAAACCGTCGAAGAATCAGCATTATAAATTGATGGACCGCAACCAATAGTGACTTTAGTCAATAAATCTACGTCTGCAGTAATACCACATTTATCTTTTAAATCTGCTACATACTTAGCAATAAGTTCGTCTCGTTTACTCATAATAATGTTTTGTTTTAATGTGTTTATAAATACTTTAATTGATAACTGTTTTAAAGATAATTATTTTTTAGACACACCAAATAACTAAAAGTCACATTTTAACTTATAAACTTAAAATAATCTATGAGCGCCTCATCATTGAAGTTTTTTGGTGTAAAAATTTCTAATAATTTAGGCGCAGTACTTTTTGCAAAAAAGGATTGTAACGTTGTTTCTAAATCTACTTCGTTAGATATTGTAGCATATTCAAAACCATGCATTTCACTTAAATGCCTCGCAGATAAATTATGATTGGTTTCAAAATAGGTGCTAAAATTCTCGGTGTTTTTATGCCCAGGCAAAATTCTAAAAATTCCACCGCCTTGGTTATTAATGACAATAATTCTAAAATTTACAGGAATATAATTATTCCAAAGGGCATTACTATCGTATAAAAAACTTAAATCGCCTGTAACAAAAATAGTTGGTTTAGTATTGGCAACCGCACAACCTATAGCTGTAGAGGTACTTCCATCTATACCACTGGTACCTCTATTACAAAACACGTCTAAAGTTTTATTAATACTAAACAACTGCGAATATCGAATAGCAGAACTATTCCCTATTTGTAAAATATACTGGTTAGGTATGGCTTTAAATATTTTATCAAAAACTTTAAAATCGCTAAACGGCACTTGTTTTGAGTACTCTTTATGTTTAAGCAAACGCTTTTGTTTTACAGCAGTCCAATTGGCTTTAAAATCACTCTTAACATAATGTGTTATTTTAGGCAAAAAGGCTTCAAAAAATGTATTGGGAGTTGTCTCTATATGATTACTTAAACAGAAAAAAGTGTCGTTTGCTTCTTTTTCATCGATATGCCAATGTTGTTTAGGCTGATATTTTCTTAGTAACTGTTTTATCTTTTTTGATACTATTAAGCCTCCAAAGGTTAAAAGTATATCGGGTTGTAATTGCTTTTTTTCTTCTTCTGATAAAGGTGCAATAATTTGATCGATACTCGGAAAAAAACTTTTATCATGAAGATTTGAAGTTGTTTCGGTAAACACTATAACACTATCATCTTCAATCAATTCATCTAACCATTTTTCATCTATAGTATGAGGTTGATTAGTACCAACTAGAATCATTTTTTTAGACGCAGCATTCCAATCCTCTAAACACTCTAAAATAACATGATTCTCTATAGTTTTTTCTTTTATTACAGGTGTTGTTGCTTTAGGAGACACAATTAACTTATCTACCATGTCATAAAGTGGCTCATCAAACGGAATATTAATATGAACAGGACCTTTTTTTAAGTTTGAAAAATTAATAGCAGTATTTATTGCTTCTTCATTAAAAGTTTGAATGTCTTTTTGCAAACCTAATAAACGCTCTAGCTTATCCTCTAAATTTTTCATCATTGGCAACGCCTCATTACCAGGAATATTTTTTTCGTCTTTTAAATCGAGTTTTAAATTCGCTGAATATAAAATGTGATTTTCAAAAACATTTTTCTGATTAATGGTTTGCCCATCTCCAATGCCAATTAAATGTTTTGGTCTGTCTGCCGATAAAACTACTAACGGAATATTACTATAAAAAGCCTCTGCTACTGCAGGGTAATAATTTAAAAGCGCACTCCCCGATGTACAAACAACCGCCGTTGATTTATTAATTTGCTGTGCGATGCCTAGAGCAAAAAACGCGGCACAACGTTCGTCAACAATACTATAGCATGTAAAATAAGAATCGTTAGTAAACCCTATAGTTAAAGGGGCATTTCTACTACCTGGAGAAATAACTATATGCTGTATTCCTTTTGCTTTACAAAGCTGGATAACGGTTTGAGCAAGTGGAATTTTTGGATAAATCATATACTTTTAATCAAAGCGTAAAAGTAATAATAGCCTATTAAATACCCTAATTACAAAATGCTTTTAATTACCTGAGATTTCGAAACGGTTTCCTCCCATTCACTATCGGCATGAGAGTTTATAGTAACACCACCGCCAATGTAAATAATGGCTTTATTGTCCTGTATTTGCATGCAACGCAAATTAACATAAAGCTGCGTACTTTTTTTGGTTATTGCATACGCTCTATTTTCAATATTACGTTTACCAGATCGTGGTGCCTTTACGATATCTAAATTTAATTCGCCTAAAAAACCCGTATAAAACTCACGTTTATAATCTTCATTTTTTACAATGAATACTTTAGCTTCCTGTTTAGGCAAGCCACAAACTGCTGGTGTAGGGTGTATATTAGTAATAACTTCTTTTAATGTAGAATTAGGCTTTAAACGTGCTGAAATCATCGTTTTTAAATGCAATAAATTTCCTGCCTTTACGGTTTCGGTTTTCGATATTTGTAGGTGTTCTACCGTATCTTGTAAACTATCCACAATAAAATCTGTAACAAATTTCTGTTCCTGCTTTTCTTTGTCTTGCCAAACCACATTTAAAGACCCTTTATAGTCTTGCGTGCCTGCCAATGCCATAATAGAAAACCGAGTCCCTTCAATTTTTACAAGTGTTTCGGGCGTAGCACCTAACCACAACCCTACTTTAGGATGATACCAACAATACACAAATGCCGATGCATATTTATTTAATAAACGTTTAAAAATAGAAATTGGATTATTGTCTTCTAGTTCAACTGTTTCTTTTCGAGATAACACTACTTTTTTAAATACCCCTTTATTAATGGCCTCAACACCTTTATTAACGAGTTTGATATGAATACTTTTTGAATCTGCTAAAGTATTGTCCTGTATGGATTGAACTTTAGCTCCATCAGGAATTACAGGCTGTTCAGTTGTTGTAATAACCTCTGACGCTTCTATAGGCATTAAAACTGTTTTTTCGGCATCATCAAACGGAGAAAACACGAAGCCTTTTTCTGTGAAATCTTTAGTAAAAATTAAATCGTCTGTACTTTGAAGCATACCACTAACCTTAATTTCATTAGGTTTTCTGTAAACTACAAAAGGTAAGTTATGGTTGTATTGAATGTCAATACGTTTAAAAAAATCGTCCTGAATCATTAACTACTGCTTTTTAGGTAACGAAATAGTAGATAGCCTACAAACCGATATTAAATTATTAGCTTCATCGGTAACTCTTATATCAAGCAATTGTGTAGTTCTACCTTTATGAATAAAAGTAGCTTTAGCATACACAAAACCCTCTTTTATACTTTTTAAATGATTTGCAGTAATCTCTATTCCACGCACAAAAAACTTCTCAGTATCTATAAAAATATGTGAAGCAAAACTACCAACACTTTCAGCCAAAGCTGCTATAGCACCACCATGTAAAACACCATCTGGTTGATGCACTCTAGGTGTTACAGGCATTCTAGCAACTAAAAAATTTTCGCCATAGTCTATAACCTCAATATTTAAGGTTTCCATTAACGTGTTTTTACAAGCCTTATTAGCTTGCTCTAAAAGTTCTTTCTTAGATAATGGCATAAAATAATTTGTTTTAACTTTTGATGGTAAATGTACAAAACCGAAGTCAAAAATGAATTCAACAAAAAAAGAAATATCTGGAAATCTTCAACGCTAAACATGTTAATTAAAATCTCCAATAAGGTTTTATATTGGTATACAGTTTTTACTTTATACTTACCTCACAAGTCTTTATTACAATATTAAATAAGAAAAGCAGTCATTTTCATGACTGCTTTTCGTTAAAATAAATTGGCTATTAATCTAAAAGACTATTGTCTATCTACGGAAATTATTTTCTTAACTAAATCTCCACGATTGGTAGTCAACCTCACAAATAATACTCGATTTGTATTTCTTGTCATATCAAACTGCACATTACCTTGTGAACCTTTTTTGTAATTAGTAATATCCTTACTCATAACACGTGCTCCACGAATATCATAGATATCAATTGCTATATTGGTATCAAAACTGTAGTTATATCGTATATTAAGTACATTGGTATAAGGTACTGGATAGGCTGTAAAGTTTATGCTTTTAGCAGTCATTGAAGATTTACTAGTACTCTGCGCTGAAAATTCTTGTTGAGACGGCAAACCACAGGTATTATTACATTCATTAAAAGCTGTTAAAGGCTCTATATAAGTCGATAAATCGGCTGCTGAATCAAAATCATTCAGACAGAAATTTATTGAAGCTACCTCATTCATAGTCGCATCTGGTGTACCATTAAAAATATTAGGTATATTAACCCCATTAACCACATCAATACACACTAAGTTACTTACAAGATTGTCTCCAAAAGTTCCTCCATTGTATAATAAATTCAATCTTGCAGCTAATAAATGATGTAATAATGTTTCACCATTAGGGTAAGGAGCAAAATGCTCTGCTATAGCAACAACCGCAGGAGTACAAGAAGGTGGTATTTTATTATTTCCACGAGTACTACCGCTATATTCGAACAAGCATGTAATATCATCAGCAGTTAAAGTATATTCTTGATCACAAAGAACAAATCCTATTGTATCTGTTTCGCCAGAACACGAACTTTTACCTTTTACCTTGGTAACTGTACCACCTAGTACACCACAGATTTCTGCTGGGTGATTTTTCCAAAATCCTGGTGTCCATGTACATTCATCAACACACTTCTGGGTAGTAATATCAATTTCACAAGTGGTAATACACAAATTCGCATCTGTTATTTTGAGCGTAATTTTTGTAGCACCTAATGCAAAACTAGAAACACTTACAGTTTCACTGGCGTTATTGGGTGAAAATGAAGCACCATTATCACTTGTCCATTCATAGCTGTAATTTGTAGTTCCACCTGTTGGGTTTGCCGTTAAACTAATAGACTCCCCTAAACAAATAGTAGTAACACCACTATTGTTTGTAATTGAGCATTGTAGTAAGGGTGGCTCAGTAATATTCTCTTCTTGTGTAAACTCACACACTCCTGTATTACCTTCTCCATCTGGATAGGCGACTTTGATAACATATTTACCTGGCCCATAACTTCCGCCCTCGATCGTAGCCTCATCTGATACAACAAATGGTCCATCATCTGTAGATAATGAGAAGATTGGTGTACCCGTACCTGAAGTACTTACTATGGTTAAGGTTCCATCGGCATCATCATAGCATGTTACATTCGTGCTTGAGGTTACTAGGGTAACATTATCTGGCTGTGTAATATTCTCTTCTTGTGTAAACTCACACACTCCTGCATTACCTTCTCCATCTGGATAGGCGACTTTGATAACATATTTACCCGGTCCATAACTTCCGCCCTCGATGGTAGCCTCGTCTGATACAACAAATGGTCCATCATCTGTAGATAATGAGAAGATTGGTGTACCTGTACCTGAAGTACTTACTATGGTTAAGGTTCCATCGGCATCATCATAGCATGTTACATTCGTGCTTGAGGTTACTAGGGTAACATTATCTGGCTGTGTAATATTCTCTTCTTGTGTAAACTCACACACTCCTGCATTACCTTCTCCATCTGGATAGGCGACTTTGATAACATATTTACCCGGTCCATAACTTCCGCCCTCAATGGTAGCCTCGTCTGATACAACGAATGGTCCATCATCTGTAGATAATGAGAAGATTGGTGTACCTGTACCTGAAGTACTTACTATGGTTAAGGTTCCATCGGCATCATCATAACATGTTACATTCGTGCTTGAGGTTACTAGGGTAACATTATCTGGCTGTGTAATGTTCTCTTCTTGTGTAAACTCACACACTCCTGCATTACCTTCTCCATCTGGATAGGCGACTTTGATAACATATTTACCCGGTCCATAACTTCCGCCCTCAATGGTAGCCTCGTCTGATACAACGAATGGTCCATCATCTGTAGATAATGAGAAGATTGGTGTACCTGTACCTGAAGTACTTACTATGGTTAAGGTTCCATCGGCATCACCATAACATGTCACATTCGTGCTTGAGGTTACTAGGGAAACATTATCTGGCTGTGTAATATTCTCTTCTTGTGTAAACTCACACACTCCTGCATTACCTTCTCCATCTGGATAGGCGACTTTGATAACATATTTACCTGGTCCATAACTTCCGCCCTCGATGGTAGCCTCATCTGATACAACAAATGGTCCATCATCTGTAGATAATGAGAAGATTGGTGTACCTGTACCTGAAGTACTTACTATGGTTAAGGTTCCATCGGCATCACCATAACATGTCACATTCGTGCTTGAGGTTACTAGGGAAACATTATCTGGCTGTGTAATATTCTCTTCTTGTGTAAACTCACACACTCCTGCATTACCTTCTCCATCTGGATAGGCGACTTTGATAACATATTTACCTGGTCCATAACTTCCGCCCTCGATGGTAGCCTCATCTGATACAACAAATGGTCCATCATCTGTAGATAATGAGAAGATTGGTGTACCTGTACCTGAAGTACTTACTATGGTTAAGGTTCCACCAGCATCATCATAACATGTCACATTCGTGCTTGAGGTTACTAGGGTAACATTATCTGGCTGTGTAATATTCTCTTCTTGTGTAAACTCACACACTCCTGCATTACCTTCTCCATCTGGATAGGCGACTTTGATAACATATTTACCTGGTCCATAACTTCCGCCCTCGATCGTAGCCTCATCTGATACAACAAATGGTCCATCATCTGTAGATAATGAGAAGATTGGTGTACCTGTACCTGAAGTACTTACTATGGTTAAGGTTCCATCGGCATCATCATAGCATGTTACATTCGTGCTTGAGGTTACTAGGGTAACATTATCTGGCTGTGTTATATTCTCTTCTTGTGTAAACTCACACACTCCTGCATTACCTTCTCCATCTGGATAGGCGACTTTGATAACATATTTACCCGGTTCATAACTTCCGCCCTCGATGGTAGCCTCGTCTGATACAACAAATGGTCCATCATCTGTAGATAATGAGAAGATTGGTGTACCTGTACCTGAAGTACTTACTATGGTTAATGTTCCATCGGCATCATCATAACATGTTACATTCGTGCTTGAGGTTACTAGGGTAACATTATCTGGCTGTGTAATGTTCTCTTCTTGTGTAAACTCACACACTCCTGCATTACCTTCTCCATCTGGATAGGCGACTTTGATAACATATTTACCTGGTCCATAACTTCCGCCCTCGATCGTAGCCTCGTCTGATACAACAAATGGTCCATCATCTGTAGATAATGAGAAGATTGGTGTACCTGTACCTGAAGTACTTACTATGGTTAATGTTCCATCGGCATCATCATAACATGTCACATTCGTGCTTGAGGTTACTAGGGTAACATTATCTGGCTCATTCACATTGGCAGTACAACTGCTAGAACAATCTGTATCATTAGCATCCCTAACTAAAATAGTATAATCGGTATCTGAAGCAGATAACCCATTAAATGTATGCGTATCATCACCGCCATCGGAAAACCAATCTGTACCATTATTAATACTAAATTCATAATCGCCACTACCTTCATAACCTGTTACTGTAATTGAACCATCTGAAGCTCCATTACAACTTACATGACTAGCATCGGCATCACAAGTAACTTGAGATACAGTAATTGTTTCTTCACAAGTTACTATTATACCAGATTCATTTCCTAATTCTACTTGAACAGTATACGATCCTCCTTGTGTTGTTGTAACAGATACATTTGCGGTATCAGTTATCCCACCAACAAAAGATGCTCCTGCGGTGTTACTAACAAATGTCCATGAATATGTATCGGCTCCTGAAGCTTCTGGAACACCAAAATATTGAGTATCTCCAGCACATAAACTAGTTGGACAATCTATAGGTTCCCCTTGTGAATTAGTACATAACCCTGTTGGGTTTTCTGGAAAATCACTAGGACAAAGAGGCGCAGCCAATGCAATTTGCAAAGACCGATCTTGGTTTCCTAAATTCCCTAAATTCCAATCTATAACTCTCATGTGATATGGTGATCCATTAATACCACCAGCCGATAAAATTGGGCTAAGTCCCCAATCTTGTCTAAGCGCAATATGGCCTCCCCAAGACATTATTACAGTTTCTTGAGATGGCGTAAATTTAACCGTAAATTCTACTTTTGTTTCTCCTCTAGTCAAGTCTAAAACTTCCACAGCATTTAGTGGAGTGCCACTATCAAAATATTCGTAAGTAACTCCGTAGCCATTATTAAAATCGGCGCCCCATATAGATATAAATCCATCTCCAAGGGCTCCATAACCATCATCATCTCCATTAGTTACTAATGCATTAAACTCATTTCTAGCATTTTGAACACCTGTAATACCATCATTTGGAGCTGCTAAATAAGAAGGAAGCGTTATATCAAGTCTATCATCTGGAGCAGACAAAGCAGATGGGAGTAAAGGATTGACTACTTCTTCATTGGTATGGGGTTCCCCAAAATTATGTGGTTGAAGTTGCTGATAATGTGTTATAAAATCTATAGCATATTTTGAACCATTAACCAAATCGTATCCTAAAGTTAGAATAACTTCTTGATTTATTGGCATACCAGTCATAGTTGCCCTATACGCTACTGAGTGTCCTTCAATATAATGAGCCTGATTTGGATTTAAATTACCATTTTGCCACATCATTGGATCTTCAGGTGCTGCACTTTCTTCATTCCCTGCTTGAGCCAAACTAATACCTTGTCCATAAATTGTCGTGGACAACAGAAACATCCCTATTGTTAAACAACAATAGATTAAATTTTTAAAGACGGTACTTTGAATAGCCCATCCATTTGGTTTTGTAAAATTTTGCATAATAGTAGAAATTAATTAATAGTCTTGTTTACCTAACAGGAAGTAAATATTATAGGTAGATAATAGGGGATTATTAAGTATAAAAAAGCATACTTAAAAAAACTATTTTGCTATTAATCAATAAAATTAACCTTTAAAGGTTATTCTAATATTCTTAAGGGAAGAATATAACAATATAAATATTTAAATGAATTTATCAATATTAATTCGTTTAAAACCAATATTTTACGATAAATCGCTTAGATTTTTTATATTAATTATATATTTTTGATAATGCATTCTCCTACCTTAGAAAATAACCGCACTAAACTTTCGCTTTTAGATTTAAGCAATTATAAACACTTATTAGAAATTGCCAAACAACCTAATTTAGTACAATACTCGCCTAGTAAAATTGATACACCAGACGATTTAAAAAACTATGTTCAAAATGCAGTAGATTCTTATTATCAAAAAACCGCAATACCTTTTATTGTGTTTGATAAATTAACAAATGCCTATGCTGGTTGTACGCGTTTTGGCTTAATTAATTGGAATAATAAAGTATTGCATATTGGTTGGACTTGGATTGGGATACAGTTTCAAGGTAGCGGACTTAACAAAAACATGAAGTTTTTAATGCTACAATATGCATTTGAATCCTTAAATTTTAATAAAGTTGAATTTAGAGTTGACGAACGTAATTTAAAATCAAGAAAAGCTATTGAAAAACTTGGGGCCACTCTTGAAGGTATTTTACGAAAAGATACCGTCATGCTTCATGGTTTTACACGCAGTACTTGTTGTTATGGTATTTTGAAAGAAGAATGAGACAGCATTAAAAATGATATTTTGCAATAACTTAAACTTTCATTTTTGTTTCAGATAGTTTTAAATGCACTTTCTTTCCTTCTCTTACAACTATATCTATAATGTCTTTTATATCTTTTTCAGAAGTTCTGAAATTTACAATACAAGCTCTCAAACAATAGTGTTTGTTAACAATAGCATTGGATAAAAACACGTCGCCTCCAGCTTGTAATTCATTTAATAAAGCTTCATTTAATGGATTGAGATACCCACTGTCTTTATTTATTTCCATAGGAATATACCTAAACGTAGCAATGCTTAAATTTTGAGAGACTGCTTCTAACTCAGGATGTTTATCAGCAAGGTCGAATAACATTTCAGAAAGGGCAATGTCCTCACTAATTAGTTTTTCATAACCGCTTCTGCCAACTTGTTGCAATGCCAACCAAACCTTTAAAGCTCTAAAACCACGTGAGTTTTGAAGTCCGTACTCATAAAAGTTTTGAGCAACATCATCTTCATTCTTACTAAAGTTATAATATTCTGGATGCGAACTATAGGTATCTATTAAATGTTGTGGATTTTTAACCAAAGTACAACCCGCTTCTAACGGACTGTACAACCATTTATGAGGATCTAAAGCAATAGAGTCTGCCTCTTTAATACCTTCAAACATGTTTTTAAGTTCAGGAATAATGGCAGCAGGCGCACCATACGCACCATCAATATGAAACCATAAATCGTATGTTTTACAAATAGTGGATATGTTGCTTAAATTATCAACAACACCTGTACTTACATCACCAGCAGTACCTACCACCATTAATGGCATACAATTGTTTTCTAAATCTTTTTTTATGGTAGATTCTAATACATTAATATCCATTTTATTGGAAGCATCTGTTTGAATCCATCGTACTGCGTTTGTGCCTAAACCAAATAAAATGGCTGCTTTTTCAATCCAAGTATGTGTTGATTTAGAACAGTAAACTGTTAATTTATTTTGAGCGTTTTGAATACCATCTTCCTTAACACTTTTTGGTGCTTTCGCTGTTCTTGCGGCTAAAAATGCCGTAAAGTTTGCCATATTACCGCCACTTACTAATATGCCACCATAGTTTGATGACACACCAATAAATTCACATAACCACTTAACCGTTTGTTTTTCAATTTCGGTCGCCATCGGACTTAAAATATGTGCGCCAACATTTGGGTTAACCGAAGCTGCTAACAAATCGGCTAAGGCGCCTATAGGGGCAGCTGAAGATGTTATATAACCAAAAAACTTAGGATGCCCGTTTAATAAAGAATGATTAAAAAGTAAATCGGTTGTTTTAGAAATTAACTCGGTTGCATCTGTTCCTTTTTCGGGTAAAGAAAGGTTTCCTAAAATGGTTTGTAATTGACTCGGACTCTCATTTGGAGTTACTGGCTTTTTATCTATAGAACCAATAAAATTAGAAATATCATCAATTAATTGATACCCGATTTTTCGAAATTCTTCCGAATCCATCTCAATGGATGATGTTCTGGTTTTTGACATGGTAATTACAGTGTGTTTAAGTATCTACTAATTTAGGAAATATAAACGGAATAGGAAATTTGGGAGGATTTTCGTAAACAAGCTTGTACTAGCAATTAATTATACACCATGTTGTGCAACGTTATTTAAATATTATAAGAAACTCCTGCTGACATGCTAATATCTTTTTTTAATTCATGTCTTAATTCTGTTGAGTCAATATTTAAGAACATAAGATTTTTACTTCTCATAAGTGCTTGAATATCATCTTTACCTCTTATATTCAAGAGATTTATCAATAGTTTTGACTTAGAGGACTTATTATGATGTATAATAAGAATTGTTTTAATTTTTGATTTTAAGCCATTCACAAAATCAAATACTTCGTTGATATAATCTTCATCAGAAGTATCTAAAGAATGACCAAAAAAGAAAAACTGAAAATTTGAATTCTTTTTTTTCTCGAAATCAGATATAAATTCAAAATCAGTATTGTTGTTTAATTTTTGATAGTATTTAGTAAATGGTAAAAAATATCTCTTATCTAGCTCGTCATTTGGAATTTCATTAATGCCTAAAACAATTTCATTTGAATCAGAGTCAATTTTTCCATGTAAAAAACTTGTTTTGTTGACTCTTTTATAGATTTTCTCAAAAGTTGGTGTATAATTAAATGTATAATGTTTTGTTATTGATAAAAACAAGTTTCTATCAACTCTAGTTTTTTGATTGTCATAAAATGGATATACAAAAACTTCAAAATATAAATTGAATATTTTTTTAAAGTCTTTTAATTCCTCTATTAATTTTTGAGTTATTTTATTTAAGTCTACATCAATAAAAAAATCATATTTTTTAATAAGATAATTCACATTTAAAGTAATGTCATAATTTTCCTTCAAAGTAATGATATTAAATCTATTTAGTACCTGTAATATCTCAACATCATTATTAAAGAGCAATGGTTTATAATTAATTTTCTCTTCAGAAAGTGAACCTTTTGAAAATATATTGTCTTTGATGTATTTTACAGATGTGAATAGATTATTTAAGACATATTCAATTTTATTTTCAAAGTCAATCCAAGTTTCTATTTCCAATTCGTTTTGGAAAAACTGGAACCATAAATTACTTTGAATTTCAACTTTTAAAATTTCGATTTTTTCACAATCAATACTAAACACGTTGTATTTTTTAGTTATTTGTTCATAATTAGAACAATTACTATAAACAGAGTCAAAATTAATTTCCCCATAATTATCAAGTGAGTTTAATATATTAATAAAATCACTATATGATGTTGGTAAACCTAAGCTTAAATCAAATCCGTTTCCTGTAATTAATATCTTTGGCATAGGTTTTTGTCAAATATTGCACAACGTTTAAGATATGAATCCGTTTCAATGATTTATATCCTCCGATAAGCGAAGTTATAATTTTTCTTACTTAATTGAAAGTGAAGTTATAAACAGTTGTAAACAAAAACACCTTCCAAAATATTGAAAAGTGTTTGTTTGATATTTATTAGGTTAAATAAAAACTAAGTAATACGCTTTATGTGATTTCTCCTTGTGTCGAAATGACTTAGAAATACAATTAAGACTCGTTTGTCATGTCGACATGAGGTACGATTAAGACATCGCATAACACGCTAAGAGCAAACCATGTGATGTTCTTTATGTGATTTCTCCTAGCGAAAATGACTTGTAAATGCAAAAATAATAGCTTGTCATGTCGAAAAGAGGCACGATTGAGACATCGCATAACACGCTACTTCTATAATAGCATTTAAACCAAATCAAAAGAAATTTTCAATCCTTGAATTATCATGTTGGTACCTATAATAGCAATAATAAGTCCCATTATTTTACCAATAACAGATATGACATTTCTACCAAGTCTTTTAACCAAATAATCGCTTAAATTAAACGCTACATAATTTAAGAAACACATAATAGCATAGATGAAAATAACAATAGCTATTTTAACGTAACCACCATTAGACACAAAATTCATAGCGGTTACAATAGTACCAGGACCAGCAATAATAGGAATAGCTAAAGGAGAAATAGCTAAGTCTTCATCTACATTGGTTTTGTTTAAATGTTTAACATTCGATTTTTTAGATTGCAGCATTTCAAAACCTACAAAGAATATTAAAATGCCTCCTGTTATTTTAAACGCAGGAATGGTTATACCAAATAATTGAAAAAGAAACTTACCTAATATTACAAAAATAAGGACAATTATAAAAGCTACAATAACCGCTTTCTTACTAATTTGTCGCTTTGTTTTCTCATCTTCATCATCAACTAACGACATAAATATCGTCATATTAGAAATTGGATTTGTAATAGCAAAAAAACCTGTAAATACTGTTATTGAAAATGCTAAAAGATGATCCATTTAATTTCTTCTGTTTATTTTAATTCTCACCGTTATAAAATATTATTAACTGGTGGTAAATGAGATGCGAAATTAAAATTTCCAATGCAGAACGGCAATTTTTTATGACAATAGTTATTAACCAATTAACATCTTTTTAATTAAAATTGACCATGTGTTTTTAACTATACAGTAATGAATTATAACTGATCTATAAAAAACTGGTCAAAAACGTTATGTAATTTTTCCTTAAGTCGAAGTTACTTAGAAATATTAATAATGATTTAAAATTTAGTTATTAGGTTTCCAATTAGTAACCTTTAATATTTTATGAAAAATTTCATTATTCTGATAGACACCCATAAACTCTTCTGCTCCTGGTCCATAAGCAAATACAGGGATTAAAGTAGCTGAATGTCCACTTGTTGAAAATATCCCTTCAACTTCGCTATAATCGCTATACTCTTTTCCATTTTCTCTTGTTTTGGTTTTAGCCGCTAAGGTAAATCCTCCTGTTTCATGGTCTGCTGTTACTATGACTAAGGTGTTACCATCACGTTTTGCAAAATCAAGTGCTTTTCCTATAGCATTGTCAAAATCTATTAATTCTGAAATAAGATAATCACTATCATTAGCATGTCCGCCCCAATCTATTTGAGAGCCTTCAACCATTAGAAAGAAATTAGATTTATTCTTATTCAAAAATTGAATTCCAAGTTCTGTGGCATTAGGTAAAAAATCACCTCTTCCTTTTGCTATTGCTGGCATATGTTTTTCTTCCAAAATATATGCAACCTTTGAAGATGATTTAATACTTTCAAAATCTCCTAAAGCTGTTGTGTCAATTTTAAAAGATTTAGAAGCTAAAGTATCAAATAGATTTCTTCCATCTTTTCTTTTATTAAAAAACTTTATCCCGCCACCAGCAAGAAAATCGATATTAGTCTCGACCATATCTGCGGCAATTTCTTCATCAAAATTTCTACTTAAAGCATGTGCCAAAAAGCTAGCAGGTGTTGCATGTGTTAGAGAAGATGTAGAAATAACTCCTGTTTTAATCTGCAATGGTGACACAATTTCTACTAATGAAACTACAGCAGTAGAATCATCGGCGACACCAATGGCACCATTATACGTTTTTACACCACAAGCAAATGCCGTAGCTCCAGCTGCAGAATCTGTAACATCTTCACGAGAAGAGGACGTATTAATTAATCCGATATGTTTAAAACGCCCATAATTAGGAGCTGTTTCTTTAAAATAAAAAGCTGAGGAAACCTGAGATAAACCAGTACCATCACCTATTAAAAGAATAACGTTTTTAGGAGTGTTGTTTTTAACTTCCAATATTTCACCTACTGAATGACAAGAACATAAAGCAATGATACTAATAGAAAAAATATACTTTGTGAGTTTCATTAGTTTTATAAATTAATTAAATTGATAACATTAAACTTCCCAAATTATTAATGACTACTCTTTCTTAACAATCAAAACCCAATCGGTTAAAGTATCTGGTGCTGTAAATGTAATAGGATTGTTATTAGATACCGAAATTGCTTCTAAAGCTATTTTATTACCCGTTTTAGCATCTAACCAAGTGGCACTATTATAATCTCCTGATTCTAATTGTAAATCAAACGGATTACCATTTGTTGAAAACACCAAATATTGGTTTCCTTTTTCAGATAAACACCACACTTTTTTATTATCATGATTAGATAATAATACATCCGTTGGATGCATCTTGTGAAATGTAATCTCATTCATCATCACATCACTTAAAATATCTAATTCTAAAGTAGAGGCTAGATACGGGTTATCGTCTTTAAAAAACGGTAACCCTTCAAACCCAAAAGCGACTAATTCGTCTTCACCTGCTTGCCCGCACCAATTAAATGAAGCTCCAGCAGTTACACACGCCCAAGCTGCTTGACGCAAATCGTCTAAAGTTGCCTTTGTGCGTTTTTGCCAAAAACGTCTCCAGAGCGCATTACCTTCAATCATATATACAGGTTTACCTGGAACATAACCTGCTAAACATGCCTCGTGATGGGTCCATGGTGCTTTCCAAAAAGGTCTGTCTAAATCGCGTTCTTCAGAAAAAATATAATGATTTTCTATAGCTGCAAAATTATATGCATCTCGATGGTATTCGTTATTAATTGGGTATTCATCTTCATAGGTACGTAAATGGTTAAACACATCGTATTTTTTAACTAATTGTGCCCAACCAAGTTCTTCTTCTTGTCTGTCTCCTGGAACTTCCCAAACATACCCCCATCCAGCAATATTTGCATAAGGTGCTAGTCTAGCAACAACATAGCGTACATAAAAATCTTTTTCATCCTCGCTTAAACTTGTCCATTCTGGACCATCATTTTTACTGCCATCAAAACCAAGAAACATGTGTAAGCCAATGTTTTTATTATTTAACCATTCTACATGATTTTCCATAAGCTTCCATACATCTAAGCGCATGGTACTTGATGCTTTGCCTTCTTCGTACAATGTTAAATCTTGTGTAGTTGGCTCTGGACCATCATGATAATATTGCTCAAAACAACATAAAGATAACAACCAGTTAACCTGTAAATGGTTATAACCACGATCAATTATAGGCTGATAAACATTTTTGGTAATCCAATCTAAAGGTTGTGCTATAGAACCATGACCACTTTCGTAATACGATTTTAACCAAACAGGATCTTTGCCGTTATAAGCAAACCATCGTGGATTTTCTTTGTAAGCTTGCAAAATACCTTTTCCTGCACCTACCGAAGTACATTCAAATTGAGCTTCTCCACCTTTAGTTGTATCACTCCAATGCCATTTGTAAGTCCACACGCCTATTTCATTTGGGATAAAACGCATTTTCCATATATGACCTCTAGTAACATCGCCTCCACCATTTCCATCGCCATCAAAAAAACCGAAAAACTCAGTTGTTTTTCCTGAAGGTGAAATGAATGTTGTATTAAGTTGAACATCTTTAAACTTATTAGTATACGTATTGGTATTCTCTATAGTCTTCTCAAACGTACGATATAAACCAACTTGCTGCAAAGGTTCTAGTTTAGCACAACTAAATATTGTAGAAGCAATGGTTAACAAAAGTAAAAAAATACTTCTCATTTTTTTAACTATTTTGTTGGTATAACAGGTTGTATCGTACCATCTTCATTATAAAATAATTTATCGAAACAAATAGATCTTCGGTAAGGATGTGGACTTGTTTTATGTCCCCAACCAAACTTACGCTCAACATCTGGATTATTTTTATAATACAAATCGGAATTATGGTAAAACATATACCATTGCCCTTTATATTCTACTATGGAATGATGGCTAGTGCCACTGTTCATTTTAGGTAAAATAACACCTTTATATTCAAATGGTCCTAACGGATTATCGCTCATAGCATATTTAATTTCACCACTTTCGCCTACATAAGATAAATAATATTTACCCTTGTATTTATGCATCCAAACGGCTTCAAAAAAATCATCTGTACCTTCTAATAAATGAACTTCACCATCATAAGAAATCATATCTTGATTTAGTTTTATGGCATTTACAACCAACTGTCCCATATATAAATAAGCTTGTCCGTCATCATCTATAAAAGCAGCTGGATCTATAAAATCACGATTACAAACAACACCTTCTGTATTGGTATGAATTAAAGGTTTACTTAATGGGTCTACAAATGGTCCTGTTGGGCTATTACCTACCGCAACCCCTATTTTACTATGCTCTACAGGATAATAAAAATAATATTTACCATTTCTGTTAATACAATCTGGTGCCCATGCTTGAGAACTTGCCCAATTAAGATTATCTAGAGAAAAAGCCACACCGTGGTCTGTCCAATTTTCCATATCCGTTGTAGAAAAAACATGCCAGTCTTCCATAGTAAACTTTACAGCATCATCTTTATCATGAGATGGATAAATATATAAGGTATCATTAAAAACCCGCGCCGATGGATCGGCAGTATACATATGTTTTATAAATGGATTTTGAGAAAAAACTATGTTACCTGTTATAAAACAAATAGTTGCAAATAAAATTCGAATCTTCATTTTTAGTCTATGGTTTGATTTTAATTGGTTATAACGAATATATTAAATGAACATAACTTTTAGCAAACTTGAAAGTTATTAATAACCGCCACGAATTTCATTATGAATAACTGTTTTATATAAATGAATTAAGGCTTCATGTATTTCTGAAGATAACGTATCTATGTTAGAAACTTGAGCGTTTGAGATTACTTGATTTGTTGAGCTTGCACCAGGAATGATGACACTTACAGCATCATGATCTAATATCCAACGTAGAGCTAATTGCACCATAGATAATTCACTTGGCAAAATGTCTTTTTTAATCGTTTCAACAAACTCTAAACCTTTTTCAAAAGGTAAGCCCGCAAAAGTTTCACCTACATTAAAAGCGTCTCCGTTTCTATTATAATTTCTATGGTCATTTTCTAGAAAGGTTGTATCAGCATTAAATTTACCAGAAAGTAAACCACTTGCTAATGGCAAACGTACAATAATACCAACACCTTTTTCTTTGGCCTTCGGAAATAACTCGGTTACTAATTTTTGTCTAAATACATTAAAAATAACTTGTAGTGATAATAGCCCTTCTTGTTCCATGCAAATTAAACCTTCCTCGACCGTTTCTACACTAGCTCCAAAATGTTTAATTAAACCTTCTTGTTGCAATTCGCGTAACCAATCAAAAATATCGCCATCTCTTAAATACTGAGTTGGAATGCAATGCAATTGTAATAAATCTAACGCTTCTACTCCTAATCGCTTTAAAGAAGCTTCAACCGATGCTCTTAATACCGCTTTTGTATACTTATCTGGATACGCATCTCCTGCCCTACCAAATTTTGTTGCTACGCGGATGGGAGTATTACATGTTTTTAAAAATTCTCCTATAAGAGTTTCACTTTTTCCATTGCCATAAACATCAGCCGTATCAAAAAAAGTTATATCATTTTTAACAGCTTCGTTTAAAATATTAAAAGCGTTTTCTTTTGACATGTCCTGACCCCAATCGGCTCCTAATTGCCAACAACCTAAACCAACTTCGCTTACATTAAATCCTTTATTACCTAGTTTTCTTATTTTCATTATCTATTATCTAAAGTTTAAAAACAAATTTACAGTTTTTTAACACTTTATCGTAATTATAGTTATACAAACGATTATTATATCTCGTTACGTGTAAATTGAATATTTTTCATTTCTTAAAATAAAAATACGATGAAAACAATTGTTACAATTTTAGCATTATCATTTACAGGCTTATGTAGTGGTCAATTTATATCAAATGATGGTGAATTACATGTAGCAGCAGGTGCATTAATATCTGCAACAACTTATACGGTTGTATATTCTACAACAAAAAATAAAAAGAAAGCTTTTTGGTATAGTTTAAGCGCTTCAGTTTTAGCAGGTATTGCTAAAGAAGTATATGATAGTACCAAACCACATAATAATTTTGATGCAGCCGATGTAGCCGCTACCGCCGTTGGAGGCTTAGTTGCAAGTACAACTTTAAGTTTATTTGTTGGAAACAAGAAAAAGAACAAAGGCGTAGCTCTTGTTAACTAATTAAATGCCTAATAATATCTTTTGTAGGTAGAATTTTATGAGTATGCTCAATACTCGGACCTGCCACCCAAACCGTTTTATAAGTAGCTTTGGTTGCTGCATTCTTTGTCGCATTCATGCCAATTGAAAAACGTATCATTTTCACCCATTTTTTAAGGCGCTTATTTTTGTTTAAAACGGATTCTAGCCAAGTTTGTTTAGTACCTATTTTTTGCACATATGGTGTATTTATAACTGTGCAAGGTGTGCCCGATATGCGTTCTGTCATAACAATATCATCTGCTCCATAATCAACACAAGCTTGTTTATATTCATTTGTAACTCCTGCTTCTACTGAAGCTATAAATGGGCTTCCTACTGAAACGCCGTCTGCTCCATATTTTAGCATAGTATCAACATCTGCCTTACAACCTACACCTCCAGCAGAAATTACTGGAATACTGCAATTTGTACTAAGTTCTTTATTAAGTGCTTTAGGTGATTTATTACCTCTATGCCCACCTGCTTTATTATTTACAGCTATAACAGCATCGGCTCCCAAACGTTCTACTTTTTTTGCATATTTTAAATCTACTACATCACAAAAAACCTTGATACCTACTTTATGTGCTTGCTTTATAGTTTCTTCGGGACTTCCCAAAGAAGTTATTATAAAATCACACCCTTCTTCACAAATAACACGTAATTGTTCTTTATATTTTAAATTTGATTTATTAACAATTAAATTAAAACCAAATGAACCTCCATCTGGTTTTGCAGCCTTAAGTTCTCTTAATGCTATTTTTAACTCATCAAGAGTTCTAAAATTTAATGCAGGAATACACCCTGCAATACCACAATTCATAGCCTCTTTTACCATCGCTACGTTAGATACTAAAAACATAGGTGCCTGAATAATAGGATGTTTTATATTTAAAAGTTGTGTGAGTTTTGTAGCCATAATTAGTTTTATTCAAATATAACAAAATATTATGCACGCATAACAACTAAGAATCAGTTAGTTATAAAAAACTAAAAATTAAATCACAAAACTCTGATTTCATGATATTTATCATTTTTTTATTATGCACGCATAGTTATTTTTAAAAATCTTAAACTTAAATATATTCTATCATGAAAACCATTGTATTCATTATGTTTTTATTTGGATTAACAGTCCTTTCAAACGCACAAACCATTGCTTTACAAGAAACAGTAATTGAATTAAACAATACATATTTAAATGCTGTTAATGCAGATAATGCAGCTGAATGTGTTAAAATTCTAGAAGAAAAAGTTGTAAATTATAATAGAGAGTTAACTCCATTATATAATGAGGTGTATGATACTTACAAAGTATCATTTTACATTCCCGAAGGGAAAATTATAGCGGTATACAATACAGACGGAAAAATTATAAGAACTATAGAAAAATATAATAATGTAAGATTGCCTTTAATTGTCATGCAAGCTATTGCAAAACGCTTTCCAAATTGGGGTATCATAAGTGATGCTTATCATATTAACTACCATTGTGAAAAAGACACCGTAAAACAAGAATATAAAATCAAGATTAAAAATGAAAATGAAATAATTACAGTAAAAACTAATGAAACTGGTATGTTTCTGTAAAATTTCACAAACTAATTAATCTAAAAAACGATAATAGACACATTTTAAATAAGCACCTTCTGGAAAACCTATGGGATGATCTTCATCATGTTGGGTTTTAAGTAATACTTTATATGTTCTATTTGTTGATGCTAATGTTTGACCGTTAATGTCGAAAAAAGCTTGACTAAGTACTCTTGACGAACAAGAAGCTAGAACCAATAATCCATTTTTAGCAGTTAACTGTTCTCCTAAATCAGCTAATTGGGCATACTTCTTTTTTGCTAAATCTATTTCTGAAGCTTGTTTTGCAAAACTTGGAGGGTCAATAACAACAACATCAAAAGTAACTTTGTTTTTTATTAACTTTTTAAGTTCTTCAAAAGCATCTCCTGCAATGGTTTTATGCGTGCCTTTATAGGTATTTAATTTACCATTTTCAATAGCTATTTCTAGCGCTTGTTTACTAATATCTAAACTAGTAACTTCTTTAGCTCCATTATATAATGCATGCACCGAAAATCCACCAGCATAAGAGAACACATCTAATACCGTTTTCCCCTTACTCCACTCGCCTACTTGTTTCCTATTAGCACGATGATCTAAAAAATAACCTGTTTTATGCCCTTTAATAACATTTGCTGAAAAGTTAACACCATGTTCAATAAACTGAACCACTTCATTTTCTAAAATTCCATAAACAACATCTCCGTTTTTTAATTGATGTGCATTAGATTGTTCTAAACTTCTACTTAATCTGATAACAACGGTTTTTGCATTTGAAACCTCTTGTAAACCTGATATAATAGTATCTAAATAAGGCAACCAGATTTCAGAATAAATTTTCACAACTAAAACAGATGCATACATATCAGCTATTAAACCTGGAAAACCATCGTTTTCACCAAATAGTAAACGGTAACTATTCGTATTTGTTTTTAATAAATTACGACGTTTGCTATAAGCGTCTTTTATTTTTTTTTGAAAAAAACTAGCGTTAATATTTACCTTTTCTGTGCTACTATGAAGCATTTTAATCCGAATTGGTGAATTAGCATCATACAACCCTAAACCAACAACACGGTTTTTATTTTTACCAAAAATGATTGCTAAATCACCAGATTTAGCATCTTCATTTATTTTAATAATATTATTTGAAAATACCCAAGGATGTCCTTGCACAACAAATTGTTCGCCTTTTGAATTTAGCTTTACCGCTAAGCGTTTGGGGTTATAATTTGATTTTATTTTTGTAGAGAAAGGCATAATTTATTTTAAAAAGTGAGTCAAAAGTATGGGTTTTTAAGTAATAAAAAAACAATCAAAATTAAACTATCAAAACTCCCTTATTATTACTGATGAAGATCATTGTAGAAAATTAATCAATAACATAACTTTTGTCTATTAATTAAAAATATCTATATCATGAAAAAATTAATTTTTAGTCTGATTATTATCAGTATGACATTTGAGATGTATTCTCAAATAAACCAACTACCAGAGGTAGTAATTACAGCAGTAAACTATAAGTACTTAAATTCTGTAGATGCTGTAGACACCGATTTGTCAGTACAAATGTTACAAGAACAAGTAGCCATGTACGATTTAAAAAACTCTGATCTTTATTATGATGATTATGATACCTATAATGTATCATTCTACATTCCTAACGGTAAAATATTAGCTGCATATGATAAAGACGGTAAAGTTATAAGAACTATTGAAAGATTTAAAAATATAAAATTACCAAAAAATGTACGAAATGCAATTTTCAAAAGATTCCCAAACTGGACTTTAGCAAAAGATGTGTATTCTGTTAGCTATAATACTGATGCAGCTTCAGTAAAAAAAACATACAAGGTAAAACTTGAAAATAATGGCGAAGTTATTAGAGTTAAATTGGATGAAAAAGGTAATTTTATGTAAACCAACAAAATCCTAAAAACAAAAAAACGCAACCAAAAATGATTGCGTTTTTTTTTATTTCAAACTAATGCTTTCACATGAATGACATATTACTTAACTTCTTCAAAGTCTACATCTTCCACATCACTACTTTCTCCTTGTCCGTTTTGACTTGCATCAGGACCTGGTTGTGCATCACCACCAGCTTGTTGTGCTTCAGCTTGTGCTTTGTACATTTCTTCAGAAGCTACTTTCCAAGCTTCGTTTATTTTATCTAAAGCTGGTGTAATAACCTCTAAATCTTTAGTTTCGTAAGCTTTTTTCAATTCTTCTAAAGCATCTACAATTGGCTGTTTTTTATCATCAGACAATTTATCTCCAAACTCTTCTAGTTGTTTTTCTGTTTGGAAAATCATAGAATCTGCTTCATTTAATTTTTGAGCACTTTCTACTGCTTTTTTATCTGCTTCTGCATTTGCTTCTGCATCTGCTTTCATCTTTTGAATTTCCTCTTCAGTTAAACCAGAAGATGCTTCAATACGAATATCTTGTGTTTTATTTGTTGCTTTATCTGTTGCTGATACTTTAATAATACCATTGGCATCAATATCAAACGTTACTTCAATTTGTGGCGTTCCACGTCTTGCTGGTGGAAGACCATCTAAATGGAAACGTCCAATGGTCTTATTATCTGCAGCCATGGCTCTTTCTCCTTGCAACACATGAATTTCAACCGATGGTTGATTATCAGCAGCTGTAGAGAATACTTGTGATTTTTTTGTCGGAATTGTTGTATTTGCTTCAATAAGCTTTGTAAATACATTACCCATAGTTTCAATACCAAGTGATAAAGGTGTTACATCTAAAAGTAATACATCTTTAACATCTCCAGTTAAAACACCACCTTGAATTCCAGCTCCTAATGATACTACTTCATCTGGATTTACACCTTTACTTGGTGCTTTTCCAAAGAATGCTTCTACTGCTTTTTGTACAGCAGGAATACGTGTAGAACCACCTACTAAAATAACTTCATCAATATCAGATTTTGATAATCCAGCAGCTTTTAAAGCCGATTGACAAGGTTCTATAGTACGTTTTACTAAATCGTCAATTAATTGCTCAAATTTAGAACGAGTTAATGTGCGTACTAAGTGTTTTGGACCACTAGCAGTAGCTGTAATGTATGGTAAATTAATTTCTGTTTGTTCAGAAGAAGATAATTCAATCTTAGCTTTTTCAGCAGCTTCTTTTAAACGTTGTAAAGACATTGGATCTTTACGTAAATCCATAGACTCTTCAGCATTAAACTCATCTGCTAACCAGTTAATAATTTTATCATCAACATCATCACCTCCTAAGTGTGTATCACCATCTGTAGATAATACTTCAAATACCCCATCACCTAATTCTAAAATAGATACATCATGTGTTCCGCCACCAAAATCAAAAACAACGATTTTTTGGTCAGTACCTTTTTTATCCATTCCATAAGCTAAGGCAGCGGCAGTTGGTTCGTTAATAATTCTACGAACTTTTAAACCTGCAATTTCACCAGCTTCTTTAGTCGCTTGACGTTGACTATCATTAAAATAAGCTGGTACAGTAATAACTGCTTCAGTTACATCTTGACCTAAGTAATCTTCAGCTGTTTTCTTCATTTTTTGAAGAATCATAGCCGATAATTCTTGAGGCGTGTATAAACGACCATCAATATCTACACGTGGTGTATCGTTATCGCCTTTTACAACTTTATATGGTACGCGTTCTGCTTCTGCTTTAGATTCAGAATACTTATTCCCCATAAAACGTTTAATAGAATAAACGGTTTTTGTTGGGTTTGTAACTGCTTGACGTTTTGCTGGGTCACCAACTTTAATTTCGCCTCCTTCTACAAAAGCAATAACCGATGGTGTAGTACGCTTACCTTCTGCGTTTGGGATTACAACAGCTTCGTTTCCTTCCATAACAGAAACGCAAGAGTTGGTTGTTCCTAAATCGATTCCAATAATTTTACTCATAATATTTTTATTTATTGTGTTGAATGTTCCTTTTTAAATTCATGGTACTAAAGTCAATGATTATGCCAACTAAAAAATGCTGACACAGTGTCAGTGCTTTTTAGTTAAAACTTTTGAATTTTTATTATTTACTTTATTTAGAAGGCTTTTTAATGTCAACTTAATTGTTTTCCAAAGCCTACCATCTTTCAAGAAAACTTTTAGCACTCTACACATAATTTACTATTTTTACATACTTTCATGAAAAAATCATGATCATTCAATTCATCATAATAAAAAAAATGAAAAACATCTGTTTATTAGTTATCACTTTGATATTAGTATCATGCTCTCAACAAACGAAACAAAAAGCAACCAATGAAAACATTTTTCCTGACGGAACAGTAATACCTGATTGGTTTTTAGATAATTCAAAAGTAAATCCTTCTGAACTAGGTAAATTTTATACAATTACAGATTATGGTGTAACTAATGATAGTACCATTGTACAAACTGCTGCCATTCAAAATACCATAGATGAAGCCTACAGAAATGGTGGCGGCGTTGTTGTTATTCCTGAAGGAACTTTTTTAAGTGGTGCCTTATTTTTTAAACCTAACACTCATTTACATGTGGTTAAAAATGGCGTTTTAAAAGGATCGGATAATATAGAAGATTATCCTTTTAAACCATCTAGAATTGAAGGTCAAAGTATTGAATACTTCTCTGCTCTCGTTAATGCATTTGGTGTAAATGGTTTTACTATTACTGGCAATGGTATTATTGATGGAAATGGTTTAAATTATTGGAAAGCTTTTTGGCAACGTAGAAAAGAAAACCCTAAATGTACAAACCTAGAGGTCTCTAGACCGCGTTTGGTTTTTATTTGGAAATGTGACAATGTACAAATACAAGATGTTCATCTTAGGAATTCTGGATTTTGGTCTAGTCATTATTATCAATGTAATAATGTGAAAATTTTAGATTTGCGTATTACCTCTCCTCATGAACCTATTAAAGCACCAAGTACAGATGCCATAGATATTGATGTTTGCTCTAATGTATTAGTAAAAGGATGCTATATGGCAGTAAACGATGATGCTATTGCATTAAAAGGCGGTAAAGGTCCTTGGGCTGATAAAGATGCAAGTAATGGTGAAAATACTAATATAATTATTGAAGATTGTGAATTTGGGTTTTGTCATGCAGCATTAACAAACGGCAGTGAATCTATTCATAACAAAAATATAATAATGCGTAATTGTAAAGTTACTGATGCGAAACGTTTATTATGGCTAAAAATGCGTCCAGATACCGCTCAAAACTATGAATATATTACTGTTGAAAACATTACAGGACAAGCACATAGTTTTATTTATATAAAGCCTTGGACTCAATTTTTTGATTTAAAAGGAAGAGAAGATGTGCCTCTATCCTATTCAGACAATATTACCATGAGAAATATTGATTTAAAGTGTGATATTTTTTATGACATGAAAATCACTGAATATGATAAGCTTACAAATTTCACGTTTGAAAACATAAATGTTGAAGCAAAAAATGGCGAATACGACAAAACAATTATTGAAGGCCTTACATTTAATAATGTAAAAGTAAATGGTGAATTAATTGAGTAAATTTATTATTGAAATGAAAAAATTAAACATCTTTTTAGTTGCTTTAATACTACTTATTAATAAACAGATTTACGCTCAAAACTCTCCTGCACCAATAAAATTGGTGCAGTTTGTTTTAACACCAAACCATGATAATTGGAACTATAAACTTAATGAAAAAGCTTCAATAAAAATTTTGGTTCACAAATTTGGTGTACCAATAAAAAACGCAAAAATAACCTATCAATATGGACAAGATTTTTTGCAAGAAGAGAAAAAAGGAGAATTAAAATTAAAAAATGGTACCGGACAAATAAGCATTGGTACCATGAAAACTCCTGGTTTTAAACAATTAATTGTAAAAACAATTATTGACGGACAACTTTATAGAGACCAAATAAAAGTAGGATTTGCTCCTTTTAAAATAAAACCAACTACTAAGAATCCTAAAGATTTTGATAGCTTCTGGCAAAAGGCTATAAACGATAATAAACAAATACCTATAGACCCCGTTTTAACCTATAAACCTGAATATTCTACAACAAAAGTTGATGTTTTCTTGGTGCAAATACAAAACTATAAAAAAGGACAACATGTATATGGGTATTTAAGTAAACCAAAAGATAATAAAAAACACCCGGTCTTATTTCACCCACCAGGAGCTGGAGTAAAAAAAATCAACCCTATCCTGGCTTTTGCCGAACAAGGTTTTATAAGTTTTACTACAGAAATACATGGTATTTCTCCTGAAGTTTCTAAAGAAGACTATAAAGATATTAGTCGTGCATTAGGGAATTATTGGGCTATTAATTTAGATGACAAAGACAATTACTATTACAAAAGTGTTTACTTAGGTTGCACTCGTGCCATTGATTTTTTAACAAGTTTACCCGAATTTGATGGTAAAAATGTAGTAGTAACTGGTGGCAGCCAAGGCGGTGCTTTATCTATTGTAACTGCAGGCTTAGACAAAAGAGTTACAGCACTTGCTTCTTTTTACCCTGCTTTAAGCGACAATAGCGCTTATATAAATAATAGAGCTGGTGGGTGGCCTTTTATGTTTAGTAACAAGTACAATCATGCAACAACAAATAAATTAAATACAGCATCATATTATGATGTTGTTAATTTTGCTAAAAGAATTTCTGTTCCTGGTTTTTATTCAACAGGTTATAACGATAATACCTGTACACCTACATCTACACTATCTGCATTTAACTCTGTAAAGGCAGAAAAAACAATTGTTATCACTCCAATTTCTGGACATTGGCGTTTTGAAGAGACCAATGAGAAATCTATAAAATGGCTTAAACAAAAATGTGGAATAAAATAACTATTCACTATTTTTACATTCTACTAAAATTAATACAAAACACATGTCTGTAGCAAAAAAAGAATACAAACGCATTACCGTAAAAACATTGGTTGATATGAAAACCAATGGTGAAAAAATATCAATGTTAACAGCGTATGATTATACGATGGCAAAAATTGTTGATAGTGCTGGTGTAGATGTTATTCTTGTTGGAGATTCTGCTAGTAATGTAATGGCAGGACATGAAACCACATTACCTATTACTTTAGACCAAATGATTTATCATGCTTCTTCAGTAATTCGTGCTATTGATCGTTCGTTAGTGGTAGTTGATTTACCTTTTGGAAGTTACCAAAGTGACCCAAAAGAAGCTTTGCGTTCTGCTATTAGAATTATGAAAGAAAGTGGAGCTCATTCTGTAAAATTAGAAGGAGGTAGAGAAATAAAAGATTCTATAAAACGCATATTGAATGCAGGAATTCCAGTAATGGGTCATTTAGGTTTAACACCACAATCTATTTATAAGTTTGGAACTTATACTGTTCGTGCAAAAGAAGAAAAAGAAGCAGCCGATTTAATAAAAGATGCTAAAGCATTAGAACGTATTGGTTGCTTTGCTATCGTTCTTGAAAAAATACCTGCAGCCTTGGCTAAACAGGTAGCAGAAAGCGTTAGTATTCCTATTATAGGCATTGGTGCAGGAAATGGTGTCGACGGACAAGTATTGGTGTTGCATGATATGCTTGGAATGACACATGAATTTCATCCACGATTTTTACGTCGCTATATGAACTTATACGAAGACATGACTAGTGCTATTTCTCAATATGTTGAAGATGTGAAAACTATTGATTTCCCTAATGATAGTGAGCAGTATTAGTTTACAGTCGTAGTATTCAGGTTTATTCAAATAAAAAAGCTTTTTTTTACGACATCGCATAAATAAACATCGCAAAAATTCTAGCATTAGTGGCAGATAAGATTCTTTCAAACAAATCCAACCTTCAAGTGCTTTTTGAAGATAATCACATTATTGTGATTAATAAAAGAGCAGGTGATATTGTACAAGGTGATAAAACGGGGGACAAACCTTTAAGTGACGTTGTTAAAGAATACATTAAAGATAAATACAATAAACCAGGAAATGTTTATTTAGGAACTGTACACAGACTCGATAGACCAACAACTGGACTTGTTATATTTGCTAAAACCAGCAAAGTATTGCCAAGATTAAATGCGCTTTTTGTTTCAAAAGATATAAACAAAACTTATTGGGCTATTGTTAAAAATGAACCAAATAAGAAAAGTGATACACTAATTAACTGGCTTAAAAAAAATACGAAAAACAACAAATCAACTGCATATAATAAAGAAATAAAGGATAGTAAAAAGGCCATTCTTCATTATAAATTATTAAAGACGTTAGATAACTATTTTTTACTTGAAATTAATTTAGAAACGGGAAGACATCATCAAATTCGCTCACAACTTTCAAACATTGGAAGCCCTATAAAAGGCGATTTAAAGTACGGATTTGATAGAAGTAATAAAGATGCTAGTATTCATTTACATGCCAGGTACATTTCATTTATACATCCCGTAAAAAAAGAACCTATAACCATTACTGCACCTTTACCGAAAGACCCCATTTGGGATGCTTGCACAAGCTAAACATTAACAGAATTAAACAACGGATAGTTTAATGTTAAAACAACGCCATTATTAGGTTTTGAAACAATATCTAATTCTGCATTAATTAAATCAGCTCTACTTTTCATATTAATTAAACCTGAACCATTCTCTATATCTCCAATATTGAAACCTACGCCATCATCTTGAGCAGTAATTAATAGGGTATCAGACTTATAATCTAAAATAATACTCAAATTTTTAGCTTCAGAATATTTTACTGAATTTGATAAGAACTCCTGTAAAATTCTAAAAATAATAATTTCATGTTTTCTATTTGTAAAACCTACTTTGTCGCCTATTATTTTAAGTTTGGCTGAAGTAAATTTCATTTTTTTAAGTCGGTTTAATTCATTGGTAATCGACTTTTCAAAACCAATATTTAAAACAACCTCATTATTTAAAGTTTTTGAAAGTGCTCTAACTTCAGACAAACTCTCCCTTAAGGCATCAGTAGTATCTTGAAACTTATCTTTAAGATCATCAGTAACCTGCATTTTTAATATACTTAACTGCATATTAGCAAACGATAATAATTGCCCCACATTGTCATGTAATTCCCAACCAATGTTTTTTAAAGTCTGCTCTTGAGTTTCTGTTTGAGCTAGTGTAATTTCTTCTTCAAAAGCCTGTTGTTGTTTAATTTTATCTAATAGTAATTTGTTCTTTCTTTTTAAAAAAACCACAAAAAATATTATTACCAAAGTTGTGACAATTGCTAAAACAGCAATCATATATATTAATAAATACCGTTCTGAAGCTGTACTAGCTATTCGTTCTGAGGTCTGCACCATATTAATGCAAATGTAAAAGTTAAATACATAAATATATTAGCAAATAAATAAATTTCTCGTCTTAAAAAGATATAATTCCAATCTCCCTTTGAATTATACACATCATAAAACACTAATGGTGTGATTATAAGCCACCAAATAAAAATACCAGTACTAATATAAAAGTTTAGTGATTTATAAAATGTTAATATTTTTTCACTACTTAATATTTCATAAAAATAAAATGCCGTACATAAAAAAATAATGACCGCTCCTAGAATACTTATTATTGGGAAAAACTGAACAAAATAATCATCCCAATTAACCAATATGTAAATAATTGAAAAAACTAAAAAGAAATAACCACTGTATTTTACAATTATTCTAAATCTTCTGTTAATTAAAATGCCAAAATAATAGAAAGAAAAAAATAGAATAGCGCCTATTTTCCAATACAAGGTTGTCCACCAGAAATTTCTTATAAAAACAGTCCCCTCTAAAAAGCTCAAAAAGCCACCGTTCTTTATATAATGTACATAGCTCCCTAGAAAATCGCAAACAGATAAATACACTAAAAACCATATAAAATATTTAGATTTTGTTTGTTTATACTTGTTATAAAGTACTAAACCTGTAACAGCTGCTAAAATTTCAATACAAAACGTAATAGTGTTATTGTATTCAAATAAAAATTTATTCATTAATATTATTTTGGATAGCCCCTTCTCCTCCATTCCCGTCATTTAAAAACGGTACAGGTATATTCTCTTCATCAACTCCCATAAAGAACGAAGTAAACATGGATGCCTGAGAAGCAGATTTATATCCCGTCGGTGGAAAAAACAGCATGTTTTGACCTCATTATTTTTTTTTAGCAGCAAAGTAAATCCTCACCCCCGTCATGTTATACCCTTCTTCTTTAGCTCCGTTTTCAGCATAATCTAGATAGTTATGCAAATGCTCCAAAGACCATCTTAATGATTTTACTTCGTCATCAAATTTAGCTTTGCCTGCTTTACTAAATAACGTTGAAGATTTTGCTTCTCAAGTTTTACTTAACTCAACAGCTCTTTCTTGAGAAATGACACCAGAAGGTTTCTGAAAATTTGCTTAGTTCGAAATTTTAGCATCTTCCTCAGAACAGCTAAAACTAATAAAATCAACACATACTAGTATACATTTAATCAAATTTTTCATGTTTTTGATTTAAAAATTCATCAAATGTAATATAATTCTCCAAAATCACAAAGAGGTAAATCTTAATTTGGATAACCTGCTTGCCCTCCAGTACCCTCATTTAAAGGACTTACTGGAATAATTTCTTGGTTTACTTTAAGAGTTCCTTGGTTATTAGAATCCTTTATTTTTTCTCCAATTGGAGCAATAAACATAGTTGTATAATCTTTTTTATTAGGATTTATATCTTCAGGATAAACTCCTAGATAAATACGGATAGCAGTCATATTATACCCTAAACTATCCGATTGACTTTTGGCATAATTTAAATAATTCTGGATATCATCTATAGACCATAAAACGGAACGATCATCAACTTTTCCCGCTGCAGAATCAACAGCTTTTTTTCTTGTTTTAGTCCAATTAGCACTTAATGCCCTAGCTTCAGAAGGTGTGATAAGTCCGTTAGGTTTTACTATTTTTACTGGATCCTCACCTATTTGTTTCGGACAAAAATAATAGGTAGATAATGCTCCAATAATAATGCCCAAAACGATGTAACTTAATTTTCTCATATTTACATTTTAATTAGATAATAAAAGTAATAAAAAGTTTCAATTTTATAATAAATATTTTACATAGGAAACCCTAGCATACTTCCCATACCAACTGTAAATAACCAACTCCCATAAATAGCATGTTCTATTGATACTAAAAGTGTTGACTTAGTTTTATTAAAAGTCAATGCAAATAATAAACCTCCTAGAAAAGTTAAAATTATTACCAAAGAATTCTTAAAAAATAAATGAGCTAAAGAAAACACAATGGCATTAATGAAAATAAAAAGTAATTCACTTTTAAACAGCATTTTATAACGTTTAAAAAAGAAGGTTCTATAAAGTAACTCTTGTGGATATACTGAGAAAAAGCTATATATCAGAAGAAATTTAACCCACATTATTGGTTTATTTAGTACCACTTCAAAAAGTGCCTTTGTGTTAGTTAACCAAACAAAAAGCGTTGTTAAAAAAGCTATTAGTAAAAATTTAATTAATGTTTCTATCCAAAAAAGTTTCCAATTTAAATAAGGTGTTATTCTAAATTTTTCGTTTTCAACTTTTAATAAAATATAAATAATATAACATAAACCTAAAACCCCAAATGCCAGTTTTATATACGCCGAATAGGAAAGTGAATAACTTACAGGTATTAAAATAAAAATGATAAAAAACTCAATGCCTTTATAGAATACTGAATTCATATTAAAAATTAATTGCTGTGGTATGTTTTACTTCATTTATAACAAACATACTGTGTGTACTTCCAATATGATTGATAGATGTCAACTTTTTTACCATAAATTCTCTAAAAGCAACCATATCTTTTACCAATACTTTTAATAAATAATCGTAATCCCCACTAATATGATAACATTCTAATACCTCATTTAAATTCGTTACTTCTTTTTCAAATTTTACAACATAATCTTGAGTGTGTTGTATTAACTTAATATGACAAAATGCAACAAAAGATTTATCAACC
This sequence comes from Flavobacteriaceae bacterium HL-DH10, assembly GCA_031826515.1. Classification (NCBI taxonomy): domain Bacteria; kingdom Pseudomonadati; phylum Bacteroidota; class Flavobacteriia; order Flavobacteriales; family Flavobacteriaceae; genus Thalassobellus; species Thalassobellus suaedae. The sequence continues at coordinate 3,958,705 of CP134536.1, forward strand.
TGATCTTTATTAACTAAAGCCACATATTTATTTACAAACCCCTCCTTTTCAAGTTTTTTTATACGCTCATAAACCGCTGTAACAGATAAATTCAGTTTATTAGAAAGCTCTTTATTTGTCTGCTTACTATCCTGTTGTAAATATTCTAAAAGCTTTTTATCAATGGCATCAAAAATCATAATTGAATATTTTTCATTAAAACATATTTTAAACTTAAAATTACAACAAAATAATCTACAAAAACCACATATACTAGTTTTATATATCAAATAAAACCACATACATTGTTTTTAAATCTATAAATACTGAAATTTGTTTAAATACAAAATTTAATATTATGGCATTTAAACCCGCAAACAATATACAAGACTTACAATATTTTGGAGAATTTGGAGGTGTAAATCCTTCTATATCTGATTCTTCAACATACACGTTCCTATCTGCAAAAACCATGTTTGACACTTTCGAAGGGAATGCCGATGGTTGCTATTTATATTCACGTCACTCCTCTCCTTCTAACTTATATTTAGGAGAGGCTTTAGCTGCTATGGAAGGAACTGAAACGGCTAATGTGTCCGCTTCAGGTATGGGAGCCATTACTCCTGTTATTTTACAATTATGTGGTAGTGATGACCACATTGTTTCGAGCAGAACTATTTACGGGGGCACCTATGCTTTTTTAAAAAACTTTGTGCCTCGTTTTAATATTGAAACCTCATTTGTTGATATTACCAATTTAAAAATGGTTGAAGCAGCCATTACACAAAACACAAAAGTGCTGTATTGCGAGTCGGTTAGTAATCCCCTTTTAGAAGTTGCAGATATTAAAGGTTTATCTGAAATAGCAAAAAAACACCATTTAAAATTAGTAGTAGACAATACCTTTTCTCCGTTGTCTATTTCTCCTGCAATTTTAGGAGCCGATGTTGTTATTCACAGTTTAACAAAATTTATAAATGGCTCAAGTGATACCGTTGGTGGCGTAGTTTGTGGCACCCAAGAATTTATTAACGATTTACGTAATATAAACTGCGGCGCTTCTATGTTATTGGGATCAACAATGGATAGCCTAAGAGCATCTTCAGTTTTAAAAAACTTAAGAACACTTCATATAAGAATGCAACAGCATAGTAAAAACGGTCTATATTTAGCTAAAAGATTTGAAACTGATGGTTTAAAGACGGTCTATCCAGGATTAAAATCACATCCTTCTCATAACTTATTTAAAAGTATGATGAATGAAAAATATGGTTATGGCGGTATGCTCACAATTGATGTAGGAACTTTAGAAAAAGCAAATGAGCTTATGGAACTCATGCAAAACAAAAACTTAGGCTATTTAGCTGTTAGCTTAGGGTTTTATAAAACTTTATTTAGTGCTCCAGGAAGTTCTACTTCATCAGAAATCCCTGAAGACGAACAACACGCCATGGGTTTAAGCGATGGGTTAATTCGTTTCTCTATTGGTTTAGATGACGATATTGAGCGTACATACCTAATTATGAAGCAATGTATGATTACTGTTGGTGTTTTAGAACCAACTCATTTAATTACAGATTAAAAAAATAGATTTTTCATAGTTTATTTTCTTGTTTTAGAAGTAGATAAAAATTAATTATAAATGAAAAAACGTTAACTATTAAAATGTTTTCTAAGTCTTGTAATCGCTATACAAGAATATCTTTGACTAAGATTAAACTACAATCTGGCAGATAACTATTATGTAAAAAGCATATTTTATAATTTTAGTAATTAATACTTAATGAATTCTGAAATCATCAAGCCTTTTTGTTTTAAATAGTCTCCCATTTGCATACATTCTGCTAAAATCGTAACATTACTACTTATAAAGAATATTTTTTTAGTTTATATGGAAAGTCAGGATGATAAATCAAAAGTACCTCAAGATAAACACATTGTTAAAAATAAAAAATTAAGCATTTGGGAAGCTCTAATACCAATTATAGTTTTAGTTCTCATTCTCGCCTATAATGTTTTTATCTATGGTGATAATGCAACGAGTGGTGCCAATCAATTTGCTTTAATTTTTTCTGGAGTTATAGCTGCTCTTATTGGGTTTTCAAAAAACATAAGCTATGAGGATATGCTAGAAGCCGTTGTTGATAATGTTAAAACAACAGGTTCTGCCATTTTTATATTACTCTTAGTTGGAGCCTTAGCGGGAACATGGCTTATAAGTGGCATCATTCCTACCATGATATATTATGGTTTAGAAGTTTTAAATCCTACTTTTTTTCTAGCAGCTACTTTAATTATATGTTGTATTATTTCATTAGCTACAGGAAGTTCCTGGACAACAACTGCAACCATAGGTATTGCATTAATGGGTATTGGCAAAGCCCTTGGTTTACCAGCAGGAATGGTAGCAGGAGCCATATTATCGGGTTCTTATTTTGGAGATAAAATGTCTCCTTTAAGTGATACTACTAATCTCGCTCCAGCTATGGCTGGAACAGATGTGTTCACCCATATTAAATATATGTCATACACCACTATTCCTACAATAGTAATTACTTTAATCATTTTTATTTTATTAGGATTTCAATTTAATTCAACAGAAATTAATGATAATTCCGCTTTAATAAATAGTATAGAAAGCACATTCAATGTTAATCCATTACTTTTTATTGTTCCAATTGTTGTTATAATCATGATTATAAAAAAAGCAAAACCTCTGAGTGCTCTTTTTGTAGGAACTATTTTGGCTGGTGTTTTTGCTGTTATTTTTCAACCAGACATTGTTTTAAAAGTGGCAAATGCTGATACATTTAATTTTCATTCAGCCTATAAAGGTATCATGAACGCAATGATTGGTGATATTTACATTCCTTCTGGAAATGCTATTTTAGATGAAAACAAATTGTTCTCATCTGGAGGTATGAGTGGTATGTTATCTACGATTTGGCTTATACTTTGCGCCATGTTCTTTGGAGGTATTATGCAAGAAATAAATGCTTTACAAAAAATAAGTGATTCATTATTAAAAGTTGCTAAATCAACATTTGGATTATTTGCCAGTACAACAGCAACATGTATTTTCTTTAACGGTACTGCTAGTGATCAATATTTAGCTATTGTAGTACCTGGGAAAATGTACCAAAAAGCATTTAAAGATAAAGGTCTTGCGCCTGAAAATTTAAGTAGAACACTAGAAGATTCTGGCACAGTTACTTCCATACTTTTTCCTTGGAATACAGGTGGTGCCTATCAATCTAAAACTTTAGGCATTGGCACAACTGAATATATTTGCTATGCTTTTTTTAACCTTATTAGCCCCATAATGACTTTAATATTTGCTTATTTCAATATTAAAATCAGACAACTTTCTGAAAAATAAATTATAATTATTACTTATTAATTTTAGTATAGTTTAAATCTATCGTTTAATAAAAAATTAAAATTTCTAATTCCAATTAAAAAGCCATTGTATTTTATATTTGCAACTTAAAATTAATAACAAATAAAAATAAAAACATGGCATTAGTAGGAAAAAAATTTCCAGATTTAAACGTTGACGCAATGAATGAAATGGGCGATACTTTTAAAGTAAACGTTCTAGAAGCAGCAATAGATAACAAGAAAAAAGTAGTTTTATTTTGGTATCCTAAAGATTTCACTTTTGTTTGTCCGACAGAATTACATGCGTTTCAAGCAGCTTTACCTGAATTTGAAAAACGTAACACTATTGTAATAGGTGCTTCTTGCGATACTCCTGAAGTTCATTTTGCATGGTTAAACACTGCTAAAGATAATGGAGGAATTGAAGGTGTAACTTATCCAATTCTTGCAGATAGTAACAGAAACCTTTCAAACATCTTAGGTATTTTAGACATCACTAATGAGACTTATGACGAAGCTACAGGAACAGTACAAGTTGAAGGCGATAATGTGACTTATAGAGCAACATATATTATTGATGAAAATGGTATAGTACAGCACGAAAGCATTAACAATATGCCTTTAGGAAGAAACGTAAATGAATACATTCGTTTAATTGATGCTTTAACTCACGTACAAGAAAAAGGAGAAGTTTGTCCTGCAAACTGGGAAGAAGGTAAAGAGGCTATGAATGCCAATGCTAAAGATACTGCAGCATATTTAGCTACACATTAAAACAAAAAGCTTGAATACCAATTAGAATAACATTCAATTTAGCAATCAAGTTTTAAAAAATTTAATAAATATGGTTCAAGAATTAGAACAAGACAGTTTAAACGAAATCGTTGCCAATAACGATACGGTAATTGTACAATATTCTGCCACATGGTGCGGAAATTGTAGAATTATGAAACCTAAATTCAAGAAATTGGCTTCAGAGAATGAAAATATTTCATTTGTAATGGCTGATGCCGAAAAATTTCCTGAATCAAGAAAATTAGCAACCGTAGATAATTTACCAACTTTTGCCACTTTTAAGGATGGTAAATTTGTTAACCAAGTTCAAACCAACAAGTTTGAAGTTTTAAAAGATTTAGTAAATGAAGTTACCAGTAATTAAGCATTTAACTCAATTTATTGAAGAAAATGATGAGGATTTTGTGGTTGAAACTATTGAAACCTTAGAAGCGTTAACAGAAGTTCCTTCATTAAAAGATGAAGAATTAGATGTTATTGGAGAGCTTATTTCTAATATGTATGGTGCTTTAGAAGTTAATAAAATGACTAAAGAAGGTACTCCAAAAAAAGAGGCTTTAAATAATTTTATGTCTCGAGTATTAGGCTCAATCGACAAATAAAAAGTTACGTACCAATATACAGGTTAAAAAGAAAAATTATCACAAAAAAACCACTTCAAAATGAAGTGGTTTTTTTATTACCTATGCTTCTGCAAGTTTAAAACTTATAAGAATAAATTTTAAATATCAAAACGATCAGCATTCATTACTTTAACCCAAGCATTTACAAAGTCATTTACAAACTTCTCTTTACTATCATCTTGAGCATAAACTTCAGCATAAGCTCGTAAAATGGCATTAGAACCAAACACAAGATCTATTCTAGTAGCTGTCCATTTTACTTCTCCAGTTTTTCTATCACAAATTTCATAAATACCATGACTAGCTGGTTTCCACTTATTAGTCATATCTGTTAAATTCACAAAGAAATCATTTGTTAAAGCGCCTTCATTATTTGTAAATACACCATGTTTTGTTTCTCCATAATTGGTTCCCATAACACGCATACCTCCAACTAAAACGGTCATTTCGGGTGCTGTTAACCCCATTAATTGGGTGCGATCTAACATTAATTCCTCTGAACTAACGACATAATCCTTTTTCAAAAAGTTACGATACCCATCAGCTACAGGTTCTAAATATTCAAAAGATTCGGCATCAGTCATTTCATCTGTAGCATCTCCTCTACCTGGAGCAAATGGTAATGTAATATTCAAACCTGCTTTTTGTATGGCTTTTTCAACACCTACATTTCCAGCTAATACAATGCAATCTGCAACGCTAATACCAAATTCAGTGGCAATAGGTTCAAGAACCGATAATACTTTTGATAAGCGTTTTGGTTCGTTTGCTTCCCAATCTTTTTGAGGAGCAAGACGAATTCGTGCACCATTAGCCCCACCTCTAAAATCGGAACCTCTAAATGTCTTTGCACTATCCCAAGCTGTAGATACCAGTTCTGAAATACTTAAACCAGAATTGGCTATTTTTTCTTTAACAGCGTCTACATTATAATCTTTTTTACCTTTTGGAACTGGATCTTGCCAAATTAAATCTTCTTGAGGTACATCTGGTCCAAACCAACGATCTTTTGGTCCCATATCTCGATGGGTTAATTTAAACCATGCACGAGCAAAAGCATCTGAAAATGCATTAAAGTCATCTTTGAATTTTAATGAAATTTCTTTATAAATAGGATCTACTTTCATAGCCATATCTGCATCAGTCATTATCGGATTATGTTTCGTTTTCATATCCTCAACATCAACGGGCATATCCTGCTCTTTAATACTAATTGGTTCCCATTGCCATGCACCCGCTGGACTCTTACGAGATTCCCATTCATGGTTAAATAGCATTTCAAAAAAACCATTATCCCATTTCGTTGGATGCGTTGTCCAAGCACCTTCTAATCCGCTTGTTACTGTATCTTTACCTTTACCAGTTCTTGTTGGATTAAACCAACCAAAACCTTGTTCTTCAACAGGAGCCGATTCAGGAACGGGACCTAAAATACTGGCATCACCATTACCATGAGTTTTTCCAACAGTATGCCCGCCAGCTGTTAAGGCAACGGTTTCTTCATCATTCATAGCCATACGCTTGAAGGTTTCGCGAACTTGAGCTCCTGTTTTCAATGGGTCTGGATTACCATTTACACCTTCTGGGTTAACATATATTAATCCCATTTGTACTGCAGCCAATGGGTTTTCCATGGTTTCAGGGTGATCTACATTTTCATATCGATTATCACTTGGTGCCAACCATTCTTTTTCTGCACCCCAATATGTATCTTTTTCAGGATGCCAAATATCTTCTCTACCAAAAGCGAATCCGTAACTTTTTAAACCCATACTTTCATAAGCCATGGTTCCTGCTAGAATAATTAAATCTGCCCAACTTACCTTATTACCATATTTTTTCTTAATTGGCCAAAGTAAACGTCTTGCCTTATCTAAATTTACATTATCAGGCCATGAGTTAAGTGGTGCAAAACGTTGGTTACCTGTTCCTCCACCACCACGTCCATCAGTTATTCGGTAAGAACCTGCTGCATGCCAAGCCATTCTAATCATTAAACCTCCATAGTGTCCCCAATCTGCAGGCCACCAATCTTGACTGTCAGTCATTAAATCTTTCATGTCCTTTTTAAGGGATTCAACATCAAGTTTTTTTAATTCCTCCTGATAGTTAAAATCTTTTCCTAAAGGATTAGTTTTTGTGTCGTGTTGATGCAAAATATCCAAGTTTAATGAATTTGGCCACCAATCAACTACCGACTTATCGGCAACAGTGTTTCCGCCATGCATTACTGGACATTTTCCTGTTTTTGAATTATTCATACGCTTAATATTTTAATTTTAATTAATTTTATCCTTAACCCTATAAATTTAACAATAACTTACCATAAAAATGGTTTAACCATATTTTTATATATTATATAATGATTGACAAAACTTATTAGATTTAAATTTTTAATAATTTTAACCAATATAAGCATGTAATTTACAACAGATTTATCTTAATCAATATGATAAATATCAATTAAGACAGCTCTAAGGTTATGATTTAAAAAAACACAGAATCAAACTCAGTATAAAGTTTAATTATTAGTATTTTTATCTGAAATTTAAAAACTAATAAAATGGCAAAAATAACTTTGGGTGGAAACCCTGTTGAAACATCGGGAAACTTACCAGAAATAGGATCAACTATATCTGATTTTAAACTTGTAGCGACAGATTTATCAACAAAAACATTAGAAGATTTTAAAGGTAATAATTTAATTTTAAATATTTTTCCAAGTGTAAATACTGGTATTTGTTCAGCTGCTGTTAGGCAATTTAATACCGAAGCTAGTGAACTAGAGAACACCAAAGTATTATGCATTTCTAGAGATTTACCTTTTGCTCAAGATCAATTTTGTGCTGCTGAAGGTTTAGAAAATGTAGTTATGCTTTCCGACTTTAGAACTGGAGCATTTGGAAAAGATTATGGGTTAATAATGATAAATGGTGGTTTTGAAGGACTCCTTTCTAGAAGTGTTATTGTTACAGATTCAAACGGAAAAGTTCTGTATACCGAACAGGTTCCTGAAATTGCTCAAGAACCAAACTACAAAGCTGCATTAGACGCTTTACAATCATAATATCATTTAAAATGTCTGAAAAAGAATCCTTTTTAGCTAACCGAATAAAAAGCATTGGTTATGCTTATAAAGGAGCTCTACTACTTTTAAAAACAGAATCCAGTATAAAAATTCAGTTTGTAATTGCTATTTTGGTTACACTAGCAGGGTTCTTTTTCAACATTACTTTAAACGAATGGCTTATTCAACTTTTAGCTATAGGATTAGTTATGAGTATTGAAGGTATTAATACCGCTATTGAAGAAATGGCTAACTTTATTCACCCAGAGCATCATAGTAAAATTGGCTTAATAAAAGATGTCGCTGCCGGCGCGGTTTTTATAGCATCCATTTTTGCCTCTGCAATTGGTTTAATAATATATCTTCCAAAGATATTTTAAATAATATTACCTCTAGGATAAACGTTAGTAATTTGTATTTTTGTTGTTTTGTAAAAACAATTCAAACCAAACTATTTTGGGATACAATTTTGAAACAATAATGCATTAATGGCGAAAAGCAAAACCAAGACTAAAAAAGCACCACGAAAAAAAATTAAAATGCCTAGTTTTAAATTATCTAGCCAACAAAAATTGGTTTTAGGTAGTTTTTTGGTCATTTTTGGTCTTTTGTTATGCATCGCTTTTGTTTCTTTCTTTTTTACAGGAGATGCAGACCAGAGTACAATTTCAGATTTTGCTTCAAGAGATGTAAAATCTAAAAATTGGCTTAGTAAATTAGGAGCTTGGTTAAGCGATTTTTTTATTCAACGAGGCTTTGGAGTTGCTTCATTTATTTTCTCTGGACTTATATTTATTTCGGGTATTTATACCTTAATGAATATAAATAAAGGCAAATTAAGAAAACATTGGTTTTGGGGTACTTTAATAGTCATTTGGGCATCTGTTCTTTTAGGATTCTTTGGTGATAAAAACGATGTTTTAGGAGGTGCTATTGGTTTTGAAACAAATAGCTTTCTTCAAGATTACATTGGAAAAATAGGGGTTTCGCTTTTACTTTTATTCGGACTAATAACCTATTTAGCTATACGTTTTAAACTTACTTTTGAAAGTTTTACAAACCTATTCAAATCAGCTAAAAGGAATATAAAAGGTGAATTTTCAGAGATGAAAGATGATATTATCGTTCCTTTTGATAATAATTTATCTGAAGAAGCAGAAGCTTTTAAATCGGCATTCGAAATTCCATTAGATAATGATAAACCTGAAAAACAAAAACAAGAAAAACCTGAAAAAGTATCAGCTCCTTTAGAAGTAAAAGTATATACTCCTGAAGAAATTGAAGAACCCGAATTAGAAATAAAAGTTGAAGACGTTAAAGAAGAACTTTCTGAAACTGATAATCTCTCTAATAAATTAGTTGAAGATTTTGGTCTATTCGATCCAACATTAGAACTTGGTAATTACAAATTCCCGCCTTTAGACCTTCTTAAAAAATATAATACAGAAGGCATTAAAATCAACCAAGAAGAACTTGAAGAAAATAAAAACAAAATTGTTGAAACTTTAAGTAATTATAAAATAGGTATTGCAAGTATTAAAGCAACTATTGGACCAACTGTTACTCTATACGAGATCGTGCCAGATGCAGGGGTACGTATTTCAAAAATTAAAAACTTAGAAGACGATATTGCTTTATCGCTTTCAGCACTTGGTATTCGTATTATAGCACCTATTCCTGGAAAAGGAACTATTGGTATCGAGGTGCCAAATAAAAACTCCACTATTGTATCAATGCGGTCGGTAATTGCATCTAAGAAGTTTCAAAGTTCAGAGATGCAACTTCCTATTGCATTAGGAAAAACAATTAGTAATGAAACATTAGTAGTCGATTTAGCAAAAATGCCTCACCTTCTTATGGCAGGAGCTACTGGACAAGGGAAATCGGTAGGACTAAATGCGGTTTTAACTTCGCTACTTTATAAAAAACACCCTGCTGAAGTTAAGTTTATATTAGTCGATCCTAAAAAAGTAGAGCTCACACTATTTAACAAAATTGAACGTCATTATTTAGCAAAGCTACCTGATAGTGAAGATGCTATAATTACCGATAATACAAAGGTTATCAATACTCTAAATTCATTATGTATTGAAATGGATAACCGCTACGAGCTCCTTAAAAATGCATTATGTAGAAATATTGCTGAATACAATGCAAAGTTTAAGGCTCGTAAATTAAATCCGAATGACGGACATCAGTTTTTACCTTATATCGTTTTGGTGGTTGATGAGTTTGCCGATTTAATAATGACTGCCGGTAAAGAAGTTGAAACCCCAATTGCGCGTTTGGCACAGTTAGCTCGTGCTATTGGTATTCATTTAATTATAGCAACACAGCGTCCTTCAGTAAATGTTATAACAGGTATTATAAAAGCAAATTTCCCTGCCCGTATTGCATTTAGAGTAACTTCTAAAATAGATTCAAGAACCATTTTAGATGGCTCGGGTGCCGATCAACTTATAGGACGAGGAGATATGCTTTACACACAAGGAAACGATTTAATTAGGGTGCAATGTGCTTTTGTTGATACGCCTGAAGTTGAAAAAATAACAGATTATATTGGTTCTCAAAAAGCATATCCAGAAGCTTATCAATTACCAGAATATGTTGGTGAAGAAAGTGGCACAAGTCTTGATATAGACATATCAGACAGAGATAAACTGTTTAAAGATGCAGCCATTGTAATTGTAACAGCACAACAAGGTTCTGCCTCGTTATTACAACGTAAATTAAAATTAGGTTACAATCGCGCAGGACGGATAATAGATCAATTAGAAGCTGCTGGTATTGTTGGCCCTTTTGAAGGTAGTAAGGCAAGACAAGTGTTAATTACAGATTTAATAGCTCTTGACCAACATTTAGAAAACGAAATATAATTTAAAATGAAAATGATGAATAAAATTATAACATTAGTCTTGATAACAATATCAATTAATGTTTTTTCTCAAAATAAAGCTAAAAGTTTATTAAACGAAGTTTCTCAAAAAGTAAAAGGTTACGATAATATTTCAATAGAATTTAAATATGTTTTAGAAAACACTTCAGAAAATATAAAACAAGAAACTAGAGGAGATGTTATCTTACAAGGTGACAAATATAAACTTAACATCCTTGGTGTTACACGCCTATATGATGGTAAAACATTATATAGTATTAGTCCTGAGGATGAAGAAGTAACTATTTCGTCTGAAAGCGACAATGAAGAAGATACTATTACTCCTAGCAAAATGCTTTCATTTTATGAAGATGGATATATGTATGCCTTAGACGTTGAACAAAACATAAAAGGCAGAAAAATCCAGTATGTAAAATTAACACCTATTGATTCAGATTCTGAAATTAAATACATCCTTTTAGGTATAGACGCAAACACAAAACACATTTACAATTTAATACAAGTTGGAAAAAACGGTTCAAAAACAACGCTTACTGTTAATTCTTTTAAAACAAACGAGCCTTTATCAAAAAGCTTATTTACATTTGATGCCAATAAATATAAAGATTATTACATCAACAATTTAGATTAGGTAAATACCTTGAAAATACTAGACCGCTACATACTAACTACATATCTTAAAACTTTTTTCAGTGTGTTTATTATACTCATACTGATTTTTGTATTGCAATCTATCTGGCTATATATTAAAGAACTAGCTGGCAAAGATATTGGCTTGGATGTCATGTTTAAATTCTTAATTTATGTTACTCCTAAACTAATACCATTAGTATTACCACTCACCATATTACTGTCTTCTATTATGGTATTCGGTAGTTTTGCCGAAAACTATGAGTTTGCTGCCATGAAATCTACAGGTATTTCGTTACAACGTGCTATGTCTGGCTTAAGTATTTTTATTGTTGGTATAGGTATTGTTACATTCTTTTTTGCTAATAATGCTATTCCATGGTCTGAGATGAAGTTTTATAATTTACGAAAGAACATCGCAAAAACAAAACCTTCAATGGCCATTGTTAAAGGTCAATTTAACCAAATTGGAGATACTCCTTATAATATAAAAGTAGAAAATAAAACAGGAGACAACGATCAGTTTTTAGAAGATGTTACCATTCATTTAAAAGGAGCAGACGGAAGAACAAATGCTAAAACAATAAAAGCCAAAACAGGCGAATTCTTTTTTGAGGAAAGTTCAGGTAATCTACAATTAATTTTGTTCGACGGTAATTATTATCAAGATTTTTCTCCAAAAGATATAAAAAGTAGGAATAAAAAACCATTTGCTAAAGGTTCTTTTAAAAAGGATATTATAAACATAGACTTATCGCAACTTAACAAAGTTGATTTTAATGAAGAATCACAAACAGACAAGTATAATATGCTTGATATAGTAGGCTTAAATACAACTTTAGACTCTTTAGCCGATAAACATTATAAAGAACAAAAAGGAATTGCTACAAACTTATATACGAGATCAAGTATTATTAGATTTAACAAAGAAATACATCCAGATTCTAAAAACGATTCCATAAATACAGGTTCTATTTTAAATGTTTTTGATACTAAAAATAAACACCAAATAGTTGATGTCACTTTAAAATCTATAATTAGTTCAAAACAAATAATTGATCAAAAAATAAAATCATTTAAAATCTCTAAAATTTGGTTTAACAAACACGTCATTTCTTTTCATGAAAAATTCGCCTTAGGATTTGCGTGTATTATACTGTTTTTTGTTGGTGCTCCACTTGGTGCTTTAATTAGAAAAGGAGGTATAGGTTTACCAATGGTAATTGCTATTTTATTATTTTTATCATACCACTTTATTGGTATTTTTGCTACTAATAGTGGTAAAAGTGGTGATTTCAATCCTATTTTAGCCAGTTGGTTCTCTACATTAATTATGCTCCCTCTAGGCATCTATTTAACAAAAAGGGCTACTGCCGACAGAGGTTTATTTGAAACAGGTAATATTATTGAACCTCTTAAAAAAATATTCAACATTAAAGAAAAAGAAAGTGTCGATTATAAATTTCTTAATAATTATACAGATGAAGAATTACTTAATGTAATTTCTAATTTTGAAGAATTAGGACATGATGAAAGTAGTCGTTATGAAGCGTTAATGCTTTTAAATAAAAGAGGGACATCGACTAAAGAACTTCGGAATTCTGGTTTAACTATAAATATAGACTATGATCTTTCAGAAAGAAAATATAAAGACTATAATGACCATTCTACATACGCTCTAACACTATACGCCATTGGTGTTATTTTGTTAATTCTACATTTTGTTTTTAAAAACAACAAATTACCATCACTTGAATCAGCTTCAATTCAGCTTAGTTTCGTGTCATTATTTTTGTTTTTAATTTATTATACTAAGTCATTATTAAACTCATATTCGTTTTATAATCATATAAAGAAAAAAGATAAATCTCCGAAGATATTTTTGTTATTAATAGGAATACCACTTTATTTCATAGCATATTTATTTATAAATACACAAATGAAAGAAGACTTAAAACTTAATTGTTTAGATTCTTTAAAATAAGCAATATCTTTGCAAAAATGACACTTGAATCCATGATAAAAAATACGACTTCAGAATTAAAACTGAACACCATAAATGATGCCATAGAAGACATTAGAAATGGTAAAGTTATTATAGTTGTAGATGATGCAAACCGTGAAAATGAAGGCGATTTTGTAGCTGCCGCAGATAAAGTTACACCAGAAATGATAAACTTTATGGCTACCGAAGGAAGAGGCCTTATATGTGCACCTCTAACGGAAAAACGTTGCCAAGAATTAGAACTAGATATGATGGTTCGAAATAATACAGATCACATGGAAACGGCCTTTACCGTATCAGTCGATTTAAAAGGCAAAGGCGTTACAACTGGCATATCAGCTAGTGATAGAGCAAAAACGGTAAAAGCACTTGTTGATGACGATACAAAACCATATGAATTAGCTAGACCAGGTCACATTTTTCCTTTAGTTGCTAAAAATGGTGGGGTTTTAAGACGTACAGGTCACACTGAAGCTGCCATAGATTTTGCAAGATTAGCAGGTTTAAATCCTGCTGGTGTTATTGTAGAAATAATGAATGAAGATGGTACCATGGCGCGTTTACCACAGCTTATAGAAATAGCAAAAAAATTAGATATAAAAATAGTTTCTATTGAAGATTTAGTTGCATATCGAATGCTACATGATTCATTGATTGAGAAAAAAGAAGATTTTCAAATCGAAACTCGCTTTGGAAGTTTTAGATTAAGAGCCTACAAGCAAAACACTAATAATCAAATACATATAACCCTAACAAAAGGACAATGGAATGATAATGATGAAGTTTTAACTAGAATAAATTCTACACTAGTTAATAATGACATTTTAGGAACACTTACCAATAATGCCGATAAGCAATTAGATGATATGTTTAAGGTTATTAATGACGCAGGAAAAGGCGCTATTATTTTTATAAATCAAGAATCTCAGTCTATGAATATTTTAAATAGATTGGCATTTTTAAAAGAAAATCAAGACTCTAACACCATTACAAAAGCGCCAAAAATTGATATGGACGATAGAGATTTTGGTATTGGTGCTCAAATATTACACGATTTAAACATACATAAACTGCGTTTAATTTCTAATACCGTACAAACAAAACGTGTTGGTTTAATTGGTTATGGTTTAGAAATTGTTGATTATGTAAATTACTAATCGATTATCTCAAATGTTTTAAAAAGCCCTTTTTGTTTAGTATTTGGCACTTCAGAAATAAAAGCATATTTCCCAGGTTTTAAATCAACATAAAAATAACCTGTTTTTCCAGCAGGCATATCATTTACACCACCCAAAAAGGTGACGCCGTTTGGAACCGGAGTTATCAATCCTTTTGGGTCTGACCAATCCATCCATGCTTCTAATGCATCTTCACTAGCATATTCATCAAGTTTTACAAGATTTAAGTCATGCCATATAAAATTTTCATGTGGTTTTTGATCTTTTACAAAAACAGAGAAAATTTGCTTTCCTTTGGTTATGGTTTTATCATAACTAATGCCCTCTGCTCCAGAAAGGGTAATATTTACAGTTGCTTCTGGTGGTGAATTACCACTATCTTCTTCAAGTACAATTAAAGGTTTAGCCATCCCCATAAGTGTATGGAATTTTCCATTTGGCATTTTTACATAACATTCCATGATGTAATAACCAGAATCTAACTTTAAAGTTGTTGTGGCGGTATATTTTGGTGCAATTAATCCAGTTCCTCCAGAAAACACAATATCACCATACCATTCCGGTAATTTACCAAAGGCTGCAAAACCCTCTTCGGCTTTGCCTGCGTTTATTAAATCCATACCTTCTTCAAATACGGGAGCAATGTCTGATATCGCATTATCTACTGTTTTCCCCTCAGGGTATTTATCTAATAAAAAGAAATGGGTTTCGTTGGATAAATTTTGATATTTAAAAGTATTCCATCCTGAAAAAATAGTATCAACAGACTGAAATTCCATACTTCGTGTTACTACATTTATAACATTTGAAGGTTCCTTAATTACCTCTTCTACTTCTGCTATTGTACTTTCAATTGAATCCGTTTTTTTATTGTTTTTACAATTAAAAAAAACACATAACGGTATTACTATTAAAAAAAATGGTTTTCTAAAAGTTTTCATAACTATTATAATTTTAGTGATTTAATTTAAAGTTAGTAAGTTATTATATTAAGTAAACAAAGCCTTTTTTGAAAGTACTCAAATCAATTTGTTTATGATACTTTCTAAAAGTTTTCCTCCAACTTTGTTAGTAAACAAAAAAATAATAATAGTTCTAGTTTACCAATTAACAAACAATTTACATAGTTAAATATAAGAAAAATAATTAATTACGTTTCCAAAACCGTTTTTACTGCAGTAACCATTTTATTAGCTCTTTCATACACTTCTGCTTCTGTCCAAGATAATTTTATTAAACAAGAAATGTTTCTTCCTATATAATGGTCTGATTCAGGATATTCTTTTGTTTTAAGATATTCCAACCCTTCTTTTACTTCTGTAGAAATTGGAAATAAAGATTTTAAATCTTTTAAGTGATCCCATTTATTTAGATAATGCCAATTGTTGCTATAATAATTCCAACACGCATCTACTCCATTAGTTTTAAATGCTTCAGCAACTTTTAGAGCTGTATCTAAATCTGGTAAAAATAAATTTAAAAAAGCATAACTCTCTTCGCCTCCATCTGGTACTTTTCTAAAAGTTACTTCAGGTATTTGTGATAATGCTTCTCTTAGAATAGTGTAATTTTTTTTCTGAATATCAATAAATTCAGGCAAACGTTTTACTTGAGCTAAACCAACTGCTGCATGTAATTCTGAAATTCTGAAATTATAACCTAAAAACGGATGAGTTTCTGCTCCCCTATCGCTACCAACATGATCGTGCCCATGATCGCTGTAATGATCGGCATTTGTATAATACTCTTTATTATTAGTTATCACGGCACCGCCTTCACCACAAGTTATGGTTTTTACAAAATCGAATGAAAAACATCCTAAATCGCCGATACTTCCAAGTGGTCTCCCGTTATAAGTTCCTCCAATAGCTTGACATGCATCTTCTACTAACAATATATTATGCTTATTACAAATTGTTTGTAAAGCATCCATATTGCCCATACTCCCGCACATTTGTACGACCATAACAGCTTTTGTTTTCGGTGTTATAGCATTTTCCACTGCTTTTGGACTTAATGTTAGTGTATCATCAATATCAACTAAAATTGGTATGGCTCCAAGCATCATAATGGCTTCAAAACTGGCTACAAATGTAAATGTCGGCATAATAACCTCGTCGCCAGCTCCAACCCCCGCAGCAGCTAAAGCGACAGATACTGCTGCAGTTCCACTAGAAACTAATTGTACGTGCTTTGATTGCAAGGTATTTTCTAGTTCAATCTCTAGCTCCTTGGCTTTCCAATGTCCGTTTCGCATACCATCAAAACCATAGCGCATCAACACTCCGTTATCTAATACATCGTTTACTTGTTGGCGTTCTAAATCTCCAAATAATTCAAATCCTGGCATATATAATTTTTCTTTAAGTGTTTTTGTACTTGCTTTTGCGTTAGGGGTTGGAGCTCTTCTCAGAGAGAGACTTCCGAAATATTTATATCCATGAGTTCAAATCTTAAAATTTTAAACAGTGAATAAATTCGGACCTTTATGCTGAACTTAATTCAAGATAAAAGTAACATCCCAAACAATTAATTTTATTACATGTCTATAATAGTATCTTCTAAAGATTTTCTGACTTTTTTAAATTCTGAAAACATATCATCTTCGGCTCGATATCCTACTGGTAAAAGCAATATCGATTTTAGTCCTATTTTATCTAATTGAAGTATTTCATCATATTTAGAATTAACAAACCCCTCCATTGGACAGGCGTCTATACCTTCTATAGCACAAACAGTCATTAAATTACCTAAGGCTATATAAGCTTGGTTTTTAGACCATTGTAAGCGCTCTTCAACCGACATTTTTTCTATGGTTTTAACAAGGCTTTCTCGGTATGGCTTCAAAATAGTTTCTGAAGTACTTCTAAGGGATTTTATATTATTATAATAAGCAATAATATCATGCTCTAAAATATTATCTTGTATACAAATTATAAGTACATGTGAGGCTTCTAAAACTTGCTTTTGATGATATGAATGCGCTACCAATGATGCTCTTAAATCTTTGTTTTCAAGAACTATCATTTTTATAGTTTGCAAACCAAATGAAGTAGCTGTTAAATTAAATGCTTGTTTTAATATATCTAATTTTTCTACTGAAAGCTTTTTTGTTACATCAAATTTTTTAGTAGCATAGCGCCAGTGCAACTGTTTTATAATACTCATGTATAAATTTATTTTTCACAAAAATAAGCTTTGAAATCATCTTTTTACATAAATTAAACTATAAAATACCTACTATTAAATGAGTTATAAATTATTTTTTAAAAAAACATATTTTTATTTGAATAGAAAGAAAAAGGATACTATATTTGCACCCGCATTCAGGGAATACCTGATGAGACACTCAAGGAGAAATGGCAGAGTGGTCGAATGCGGCAGTCTTGAAAACTGTTGAGGGTCACACCTCCGGGGGTTCGAATCCCTCTTTCTCCGCTTTAAAAATCCGTAATACTGTTGATTATCAGCATTTTACGGATTTTTTGTTTTAATATCTGTACGATTACTGTACGGCACTATCATTCTTTGGATCAATCCTAATTGTTATGTTTAAGCAAATATTTATAATTATGGAAAACCCTTTTGAAATTATTAAGCAAAGATTAGATCGAATAGAAAAACTGCTAGAAGCCAATCTTGGGAATTTATGCAATAATAAAATCACACACAGTATACCGACTTTAATGACGATCAAAGATGTTGCTAACTATTTGAATCTATCAATTCCAACGATTTATGGATATACGGCAAAAAAAAATATGCCCCATTCTAAACGCGGTAATAAATTATACTTTGATAAAAATAATATAAATGAATGGATCCTAGAAGGTAGGCAAAAAACTATAAGGGACATTGAAAGATTAGCTGATAATTATATTTTAAAAAATTCTAGGCATATTCGTAATATCTAATAATTAGTTCTTATTAGAGGGCTTTAGGAAAAACAGGTTCTACACTATCTGCAATTTAGTTTAAAACAATTCTTACTATTTCTTTTGTGTTTGAAAGAATAAACTTATTTTTATTCTCTTTATAGTAGATATATAGTTACCAGTAACTATATACATACGTTAGGCACAATTATGAAACCGAAACTACCAGAGATTGTTTATAAGTACAGAAATTGGACAAATGACTTCCATAAAGATGTTTTGTTAAAGAGACAAGTATTTCTTTCGCCACCATCTGACTTTAACGACCCTTTTGATTGTCGCGTAACAAAAAACCATCATCTTCTCGATACACCTGAAAAAATTGATAAATATATAGATAAGGGAATCAAAGGCAATTTAGAATATTTAAAATCTGAAGGTAGAGATATTGAATACGAAAGAGAACATTTAAGAGATAGACTTAAAAATCTTGACCTATATCAAAAAGAATTTGAAGCTATTGATATTGAGTTTACCGATAAATATCTTGGAGTATTATCATTGAGTGGAAGATGGGACTCAATCCTTATGTGGAGTCACTATGGCGACTTTCACAAAGGGTATTGTGTCGGATTTGACGAAGAAATTATAAGAACAAGTGGTTTTTTTGGCAAAGGCGGAAATGTTACTTACGAAGAGGGTTTACCCAAAATAGACCCACTAACTGCCGAAGATAAAATTATAACTAGTTTTTATCAAACACATTTTAAGGCGAAAGAATGGGAATACGAAAAAGAATATAGGCTAACTAAATTATACTTTGATAAACCTAATGAAGAGCCTAACAGAATAGCTAATTTGCCTGAAAATTGTATTCGTGAAGTTATTCTTGGTTTAAATATGGAAGAGACGCATAAGCAAGAAATTAATGCTTTTTGCAAAAGTAAATCAATACCTATTTATAAAGCCTTAAAAAAACAATACGAATTTAAAATAACTAGAGAACTGATAAATTAACTGTGCCTAACAATGTATAAAAATAATTGCTCAATTTTGGGCTTAACCAATGGTAGTTGCAAGTTTACTACGTCTGATTTTCCTGCGGAAAATCCTCGCACGTAAACCCGCAACTATTCTTATACGAGACCGTTGCCATTAATACGAAAAAACCATTGCGATAGATGAGTATAAACACAAAAGAACAAATACATAAGGCGTTTGAAATTGCCAAAAAAGTCTATCTCAATGAACTTTCCTTAACTGATGGAACAAAAATTTTAGTAGATATCGGACTAAAACAAAGTTCATCACGAGATTATATTTATGCTTATTCAAAATTAATGGAAGGCGAATTATACACAAGAACTATAAACGTTTACGCAACAGATTATTATCTCGAAAATATTTATAATGAGAATGGAAATTTGATACTTAAAACCGCATTAAAAGCTGTTGACAAACATATAGTTTATTATGAAGGAACTTCGGGTGCTTCTGTTATTAAAGGCAGAGCAGTTTATGATAAGTGGAAACGAATAACAGAAAATGATTTTTCGGAAACAGTGTTTCCCAACGAAGTTGAGAAAGAAGTAGAATATTCAGAAGGAAAAACGAGACACGTAATAGTTAATAGCTACGAGCGAAATAGGCAAGCAAGACAGGAATGTATTGAACATTTCGGTTTAAATTGTCAAGTGTGCAATTTCAATTTTCAAGAAAAGTTTGGCGAATTAGGAATGAATTTCATTCACGTTCACCATATCGTTGACATTTCAACAATCGGAAAAGAATATTCTGTAAATCCTAAAACAGACTTAATTCCTGTGTGTCCGAATTGTCACGCTATGTTACATAAACAAAAGCCTGCTTATTCAGTTTCGGAATTGAAAAGAATAATGGAAAATGAATAAAAGTACTAATGGCAACAAAGAGCTGAGGTCAAAAAACTACACTATTTCAAAACAAACAGCCTAAATCCCTGACAATTCTGGGTAATTAACTACTTCTATAATCCGTTCTGAATTACTGTCTACTTTAGGACTGAACAAATCCTTGCTAACGGTGTATGCTTCCAATTTAGATTCGGAATAGTTGGTGTGGATAATTTCTTTTACATCATCCTGACTTATATCGCCATCCAACCAATGCTCCATTTGGTCTTCATCTAAAATAATAGGCTGTCTTTTTTTAACATTATGGATTTTTTCAAAAAAGGGTGATGCTTCTTTGGTTAAAATGGTAAATGTAATGTATGTATCTATAACCGAATAAATACCTGCCAATCCCAATGGTTGATGGTCTTTGCCCTGAATATAAAAAGGGTATTTCTTTTTATTGTGTTCATGGGGTTCAAAAAAACCAGTAACAGGAATAACACACCTTCTACTCATAACAGATTCACGATATAGATAATGTTGAAATAGTTTTTCAGATCGAGCATTTAAGCCACCTCCATACTTAACTGCCTCTTTATAATAGTCTTTAATTTTACTTGATTTTTTATTTGACGGTACAATACCCCAAACACCTGGAGCCAATACATCTGATTTCTCTTGTGGAATGACTAACATATTAGGATGTGCAAACCCATTTAAATGATAATTGGGTTTATCAAAAATGGGGCGAATTGTTTCAGAACTTAAATTAACTTTAAAATGTTCTTCAAGCTTTTTTGTTTTATGGATTGTACTAGTATGAAAGCACATTAGATTTTTGTTTTAATGCTAAAGTTATAAAATAAAAAATGTTCTTTTCAATTTAAACTTCTTGGATCTTGTAATAAAGATAGCTTTTTAGTCCAAATTATATCTAAACTACAAAAATCAAACTCTTCAACTATTCTACCACAACACGCGTAAACACCTAAACCATTTATAGGGTATTTATCGACTACTTTAGAAAAATGAACCGTATCAAAATAATCTCCTTCTCTATCTGTAAAAGTGCAAAAACGCATTAATTTCTCATTAGACCCTTTATGAAATCGTGTGTTTACAAGTACACCATAAAGCACAACAGTTTGATTAATGTACTTTTTCATGTCTATAGCTTTTATATTTTCAATGAGTTCGTCATTTATCAACTCAAAATAATTACACAAAGGAAAACCTAATAATTCCATTTGATCATAAGCATTTTCAACCCAAGTTGTGGTTAAACTTGGCAACTTAAATTGTTTGTGATTAGGCTTAAATAATTTTGATTGTGTTGTTTTAGCTTTACTCGCATTTAATTTAAATATAGCTTGCCATAACAATTCAGTTTTAGATTGTTTTGTAAATCGAAAAGCATCTATTCTAATCAAAATGGTTAATTGTTCGATGCTAATAACAACCCTATCAATAAAATCATCTAAAGACAAAAACGCACCATTAAACTGCCTTTCAGTTAATATTCGCTTTACAGTTAATATTTCCAAACTTTTCAAATATCCAAAGCCTAAATAAATAACCTTACCTCTTATAATGTTTGGATGATCACTTTTATTAATACATGGTGCTTCTATAACACCACCACACATTTTTGCTTCATGTATATAATGTTCTGCACTATAAAAACCTCCCCCGTTATTAAGAACGGCTACCATAAATTCCAATGGAAAATAACATTTTAAATATAAGCTTTGGTAACTCTCAACGGCATATGAAGCCGAATGTCCTTTTGCAAAAGCATAACCTGCAAAACTTTTTATTTGATTCCAGACTTCAAAGGTTAGCTCATCTGGATACCCTTTAGCTTTACAATTATTAATGAATTTTTCTTCCACAGCAGTAAATTCTGCTCGTGATCTAAATTTCCCACTCATACCACGTCGTAACACATCAGCTTCTCCTAAATCCAATCCAGCAAACTTATTGGCTACTTTAAGCACATCTTCTTGGTACACCATAATGCCATAAGTCTCTGGCATTATTTCAAGCAAGATAGGATTAGCCTCTTTGCGTTTTTCAGGATGCCGTTGTCTAATAATAAATTCATTTTTCATTCCCGAACTTGAAACACCTGGTCTAATAATAGAACTAGCAGCCACTAAGCCTAAATAATCTTGGGTTTGTAATTTTCGCATTAAACCACGCATTGCTGGAGATTCTACATAATATGCTCCAATGGCTTTGCCTTGCTTTAATAAATTATTGATGTTTGGGTCTTTTTTAAAATTTTCAACTTGTGTTATATCTATTGGTGGTAATTCAGGTCGATTGTACTTTATAATTTCAATAGCTTCTTTAATTTTAGCTAAACCGCGCTGACCTAGTATATCAAATTTAAAAACACCAACATCTTCTGCTATAATCATATCAAACTGAACTGTTGGAAACCCTTTAGGAGGTAAATCTGTTGCTGAATAATAATGAATAGGTTTTTCTAAAATTAATATGCCACAAGAATGGACACTTAAATGATTTGGAAAACCTTTTATAAGCTCACCATATTTCAAAACTAACAACGCTATTTCATCTAATGTTTTAACATCGTAATTTCCTTTACTTAATTTATCTATTTCTTCCTTAGGCAGTCCAAATACTTTTCCCAATTCCCTTACTACTCCTTTATATTTAAAGGTATTATAAGTCGCTAATAAGGCGACATTTTTAAAACGGTTAAAAATATACTGGGTAATATCTTCTCTATCTTTCCATGAAAAATCAATATCAAAGTCTGGTGGTGATGCTCGAAACGGATTAATAAAACGCTCAAAATACAAATCCAACTCAATAGGATCTACATCTGTAATACCAATTATATATGCTACAATACTATTCGCACCACTACCCCGACCCACATGGATGTATCCCATTTGTTTTGAATAGGATATAATATCATAATTAATTAAAAAGTATGATACAAAATTCATCTGACGAATCGTTTTTAATTCAGTCTCTAATCGTGTTCTCACCTTTTTATCTGGTTGACTATAGCGTTTATGCAAATGGTCTTCACAAAGCTTAACTAGTAGCTGGTAATCTTCTTTTTCTGAATTTAGATAAAGTGTTTGATTTTGAGAAATTCTATGTTCGCCAAATTTAAAATCAATTCTACAACTATTAAGAAGTTTTATTGTGTTACTAATAACAAAAGGATAGTCTGAAAATTTATGTTTCAAATCTTCAAAAGGTATCATTTTATCATGCTCACTACACTCTTCTGTTTTTTGTAGTTTACTTAAAAGTGTATTATTATCAATAGCCCTTAATAAGCGATGTGCATTAAAATCTCGTTTACTCCTAATAGTAACTTGTTGTTGAATGACTAATTTATCTGTATAAGATTTATAACTTGAAAACGGTATTTTTTTAAGTTCTTCTATTGAAATACCTATAAACTCATTATCATGAAATACTTTTTTCTCTAATTCCATAACACGCTCTAAAGGATAAATAAAATAAGTGTTTTTTAATATAGGTGCTAAATCTGGAAGTGGTGTTTTGTTGTGTGAATGATGTGATAAAAAAGTATTTAATTCTTGAAAACCTTGGTTGTTTTTTGCCAAACCTACATATAACTGTTTAGCGCCATTTCTAAAATCAATACCAATAACTGGTTTAATATTAAACGCTATAGATTTACGAATAAAATTAAGGCATGCCGATGTATTATTAATATCGGTTAAAGCCAAAATACGCACGCCATTTTCTTTAGCAAGCTCTAATAAATCTACTTCTGAAAATGTACCATAGCGTAAGGAATAATATGTATGACAATTTAAATACATTATTGTTTTCTGTGTGCTAAAACAATAGGAGGTTCACCATTAAAAGGATTGTGAGAACCTCCTATAGATTTCGCTCCAATAGATGCTGCTTTTTGTACACTTAAATCTCCATAACGACTTCGAATAGTATCTAGAGCATTATATAAACTTAGCATTTCTTCTGTATCATCAAACAAATTAATTTGATAATTACCACTTACCAAATTACTGATTTTCACTCCTACAAGTCTGATCAGTAAACGTCTTTGGTATAAATTATCAAACAATTCAAGTACTCTAGGAATAATAAGATGATCGGCACTGGTATATGGTATTTTTACCTGTTTGGAATAGGTATTAAAATCTGAATATCTAATTTTCACACTGATACAGGAAGCTAATTTTTCACCTCTACGTAATTGATAGGCTAAATTTTCAGCCATAGCAAAAATGGTTGTTCGTAGCTTTACAACATCAATTGTATCTTTATTAAAGGTACGTTCGATAGAAATAGATTTTCGTTCATGAAATGGTATTAATGGAGGGTTATCTATACCATTGGCACGTTTCCAAATGGTGACCCCATTAACACCTAAAACACTACGCATCATTTCAACTGGCATTTGCTGAACAACTCTTACTTTATCAATACCTAAATTTCTAAGAATTTGATAAGTCTTTTCTCCTACTGATGGTATTTTCTTTATAGATAAAGGCGCCATAAATGATTTTTCAAAACCATAATCCACTCTAAGTTGGTTATTGGGTTTAGCTTCACCTGTTGCGACCTTAGAAACAATTTTGTTAGAAGACAAACCAAATGAAATTGGCAACCCTGTTTCTTTAATTATTTTAGTTCGTAATTCGGAAGCATATTTATAACTACCAAAAAACTTATCCATACCACTCAAATCTGCATAAAATTCATCAATACTAGCCTTTTCAAATACGGGTACACTTTCCTTTATAATATTAGTAACTAAATGTGATTGCTTTGTGTAAATCGATGAATTTCCTCGAATTACAACTGCTTCTGGACACAAGCATTTTGCCAACCGCATAGGCATACCAGAATGCACTCCAAAGCGTCTTGTTTCATAACTACATGCCGCTACCACACCCCTATCTCCAGTACCTCCTACTAATAAAGGTCGTTTTTGTAAACGACTATCAATTAAACGTTCACATGACACAAAAAAGGTGTCTAAATCGAGATGCAAAATATTTTTATTCATACCACAAAATTAGCTACATATTTAAGTAGTTATTGCTTATATTTGTAGTATTATGAAAATTATAGCTAAAAACATAAAACATTTAAGAACTCTTAAAAAGCTATCGCAAGAAGCCCTTGCTGAAGAACTAAATATAACACGCTCTAGAATTGGTTCTTATGAAGAAAATCGCTCTGCGCCTACTATTGAGGTGTTAATTATGCTTTCTGATTATTTTAAGATTCCTATTGATATTCTTTTAAGAAATGATTTAACAAAATCTAAGGATTCCTCTTTTATTGAAATTGGAAATCAACGTGTTTTATTTCCTATTATAGTCGATTCAGAAAACGAGAATTTAATTGAAGTGGTTCCTATTAAAGCTTCAGCTGGTTATTTATCTGGTTATGATGATCCTGAATACATAGAGCAATTACAAAAAATTAAATTGCCTTTTTTACCTACAGGAAAACATCGTGCGTTTCCAATTAAAGGAGATTCGATGCTCCCTATGAAAGATGGCTCATTTGTTATTGCTCGTTTTATTGAAGATAGAAGTGAAATAAAAACAGGCAGAACATACATTTTAGTAACCTTAAATGATGGCATGGTTTATAAGCGTATTATGAATAATATTGATTTTAATAATTCATTATTACTGATGTCTGATAACAAAAAGTACAACGACTACAGTGTCCCAATAAATGAAGTCTTAGAAATTTGGGAATTTACATGTAGTATCAATACTCAAGAATACAGCGAGGAAGAACTTAAATTAAGCAGTATTATCAGTATGTTCAACGACTTGGGTGTTGAATTGAAAGCTTTAGAAAAACTGCAACACTGATGTATACCATTATTGATGTTGAGACCACGGGTCAAGGGAATAAAATCACTGAAATTTCCATTTTCAAATATAATGGTACCCAAATTATTGATGAATTTACGTCATTGGTCAATCCAGATGCCTATATACCTGATTACATAACAGCATTAACAGGTATTGATAATGCCTTGGTTGCCAATGCCCCAACATTTTCAGAGCTGGCCAAAGATATTTTAGCCATTACAGAAGATACCATTTTTGTTGCCCATAGTGTAAATTTTGATTACAACGTAATACGCAATGAATTTATAGATATTGGGATTGATTTTAGAAGAAAAAAATTGTGTACTGTACGATTATCAAGAAAATTAATTCCCGGACACAAATCCTATAGCTTAGGGAAAATATGCCATGCACTGGATATTAATATCAATGGCAGGCATAGGGCACGAGGTGATGCCGAAGCTACCGTTATCTTATTTGAAAAATTATTACATGCCAAGGGTTCTGAAACCGTGTTCAACGATTTTCTTAAAAAATCTTCTAAGGAAGCCACCTTACCACCACATTTGCCAAGCTCCGTTTTTAATGCCATACCCAATGAAGCGGGTATTTATTATTTTAAGAATAAAAAAGGAAAGGTCATTTATGTAGGTAAAGCAAAAGATTTAAAAAAACGGGTATTGGGTCATTTTTATAACAAGACCGAAAAAGAACTTAATCTTTGCAGGGAAACAGTGGATATAGACTTTGAGCTATCTGGTAGTGAACTTATCGCACTTCTCATGGAAGATGCTGCCATAAAACATTACTTCCCAGAATATAACCAAGCTTCAAAAAGAAACCCGAATGCTTTTGCCGTTTTTAGTTATGAAGACAGAAAAGGAATCATTCACTTGGCATATAATACCATAAAAGCCATACCAAACCCATTATTCACTTTTTATAACATTACAGATTGCCGACAATTTTTGGAACGTCTTTGTGCCCAATTTGAACTGTGCCCAAAATACTGCCACTTACAGGAAGGTGTTAACCATTGCTCACATTACAAAATAAAAACCTGCCATGGCATCTGTAATGAAAATGAACCCATAGATAAATACAATGCACGTGTTAAAAATGCCGTAAAACTTACACTTGAAAAATCTAAAGATATCGTGATCAAGGAAAAAGGAAGGCATTCTGAAGAAGAAGCCTTTGTACTCATCAAAAACAATGTGTATTTGGGTTATGGCTTTATTGATAGATCGGAACAAATAACCACTAATGAGGCATTGGAAAATTATTTGATTCCTCAGAAGGACAATGTGGATGTGCAGAAGATTATTAGAAGTAAATTAGTTTCTCTATGATTTCTTAATTTTTTTCATAACCACCTTTTCAATTAAATAGCGCATTGCATCAGCTTTAGTAAAATCAAGTTTTTTTCCTTTTTTAGATCTTTTAAAATCATATTTGGAATTAAAATGGGCCTTAACCATATCATAAAGTCTATCCTGTTCACTATGTTCTAATGCTTTATAAACTTCAAATACAGTTTCTGCTTTCATGTTTTAAATTTCATCTAATTAAAAATATGAAACCTCTTTCAAATAACTTTGCAAGATTTAACCTATTTAATTTTTTATTTTATTGTTCTTTTTTGGCATATATCAAGTATAGCAAGTAAATTTCTTGCTATTATTTTGACGGTATCCTCATAATAATCTAATTTAGAAACCTTATTCAAATCGTCTTTTATTAGTTCATTTAACCTATTCTGTTCAAAATGGTTTAATGCTTTATAAACTTCAAAAACTGTTTCTGCTTTCATCAGTAATATCTTATTTATAATAATAAATTAATCAAAGGAATATCTGCTTCTGCTAAATCATAATTTTTAAGATTATATGGTAAGACCCACTCAAATTTATCGTGGTCTGTAAGATCAAATTTGGCTGAAATAAAACTACATCTGTAAGCCACCAAATTTATAGTAAAAGCATCATAAGCATGAATATTAGTACCTAATTTTTCATGAACATTTACAGCCATTCCAAGTTCTTCCCTCAATTCTCTTATTAAAGCGCTTTTTTTAGATTCATTTTCTTCAACCTTTCCTCCGGGAAACTCCCATTTTCCAGCCATAGATTTACCTTCTTTACGACGCCCTATAAAGATTTCATCTCCCTTGTAAATTATTCCGCATGCTACTTTTAACATTATTAGAAGCTCTAAAAATATACTCTTGACCCTTATTAGAATTTTAATTTTTTCCTATACCAGGCTTCAAAAAATGGTCTATCATTATTATTTGGTTGCTCATACCATTCTGAACAGATAAAATAACGACTACCTTTAATTAAAACCGGTCCACTCCAATATCTTAGAATATTGTTGCCATCAGATGGTAACGCTTTCTTTAACATAGGGTATTGAATATCAAATATGTTTTTAGAATAACTTTCTTGTTGAAGTAAATAAATATCATTTTTATCTAGTAAGTCATTCTCAATAAGATAGTGCATAAAGGTTTTTACTAACTTACCCACCCTCATTCTTTCCTCTTGATGGCTTCATTTAATTTTAAATGCAACTGTTTGTTTTGTGTTCTATTTACTTCTGTTTTAGGTTGATTATTTGCCTTCACTTGCTTATAAGAGCTTGTATTAAATTCAGGCTTTCTTTCTTTAAACACTTTAGTTAATAATTCTGGAATACCAAGTTTTTTAAAATAATCGTAGGTTCCGTCATAAAGAAATATAGGCCTTGTATGGTCAATCTCTGAACCTTCTGGAATAAATATCACCATGCCTTGCCGAGCTCTCGTTAAAAGCACTCTGTAAGCATTCTTCAAATACTGCCGTATAATATCCTGATTTATATTTTGCCATTTTGAGCCTTTAAATTTTTGATAACCCCATTGGTCATTATCCATAAAAAAGTCTGCTCCCCATGTGAGACAAACCCAGTCGATTTCTAATCCCTGTATATCAAATTCTGTAGCAACTATTTCTAAAAAATAAGAGGACCTTACATCTTCTTTTCCGTCTAAAAACCAATTTGATGGTGCTATTTCATTTTTAACATCAATACCGAATGGACGAAGTCTTCTTGCTCCAGAAGATCCCACAACTCCTGTTCGTTCTGTCCCCTTAGCCATACCTCGAAGCCAATTTTTAGCAATATCCAGATCTCTTGTAATAACAATTGGAAAATCTTTTTTTATTTGATTGAACAGACTTTGAGCATTGTTAAAATTTAATTCTAATAATTCATGGATGAAGTTTGATAATTGTTCTGATCTAAATGACCTAATGGAAATAGCTAAATGCAAATCTTGCTCCTTTATACCATTATTGGTTACCCATCTTTTAATATCCTTATTCCTTATATAATTGTCATTTTCAATAATTAAATCTGAATAGTGGATATCCCATTCTGAATAATGATCTTTTAATGCGCTTATCCACGCCTCTAAACCAGCCTCACCCGTATTTATTTCTTGACCGCCTCCAATTAAGCAAATAATAGTGCACCAATCTTCATGTCTATTCATGACATCAATCAAAAATTCGGGTTCAGACATATTAAAATCTGCTATTCCCTTTTTGACTTTCATAAAGGACGTGGCCTTTTCATTAGTCCAGGCACGTTGCGCTTCATCAAAAACAACCACTTTTTCTACAGGTTCTTTTGTTGATATTAAATTGTCGTCTCTAAAATGATGAATATTTTGAATAAATGCATTCGCCCTAATCGCCGCTTGTTTCTTGGTTAGTAATTCTCCTTTGGTCTTGGCTGTTAAAACTTCATCCCTTGTTAAAGCTTCTCTTAATACCGCAACCAAAGGACCATTTCCAGATAAGAAGACTGCATGCTCATCTTCATCTGATTTCATGCGTTCATTGGCAATATTTAAACCAGCCAAGGTCTTACCTGCGCCAGGAACACCTGTGACAAAACAAATTGATTTTTTAGAATGGGTTTTTGAGTATTCAATAACCTCATTTAGGCAATCGGCTGTTCTTGATAAATTTATAGCCCCAGAATCAGATCTTGAAATTTCTTTTACATTATGACCTTTATATAAGGCTTGTGCCGCTTCAACAATTGTTGGTGTTGGCTTGTATATTGAATTTTCCCATGCAAAAGTATCTATTTCATTTCCATTTGAATTTTCTAAAACCTTTTTAAGGTATGTGCCTAAATTATATCTATTCGTTTTTGCTGCGGTAACATAAGCATCTATATCCACTTGTTCGTTTTCAAAATCCTGAGCATGAGTAGATACGAGTACTGGAATTAAAGTTGTATTATGACTACCTTGATGAAAATTCTTTAAATCTAGGGTATAATCTATCACCTGTTCTATAGCATGATTGCCATAAGTATTATCACCAACTTTAAATTCAATAACAAAAATTATATGCTTAATAATAATGATAATATCCACACGTTTTCCCATTCTTGGGATAGCAAATTCAAAGTAAATTTTACCTGCTTGAAACTGAATTAACTGTTCTTTTAAAACCTCTATCTGGCCAATCCAAGCATTTCGTTGCAATTCTTCTAAAGCATAAGTGTGATATAGACTTAATTCACCTAAAATTCTTGAATCATTATCCTCAATGAAGTTTTGGATTGTGTTTGAATAATAGGCTCGTTTCATGATGTTTTTCAATTAAAACTTTATATAATGTAATTCAAAATCTCAAAATTAATCATCTTTTTCCATCGCTCTTTTATATAAATTATAAAGAATGATTTCATTCCAATTTGACCTTTCAAATGGACCAAAATTTGGTACATATTTAAAACCAAAATCATTAAACTTATCTGATAAAAATTTTATTTCTAGTAGTTTATCCTCTACTTCCTTTTCGTCTAATGCATAATCCACTAACCATTGGGCTTCCTGCGAAATATAATCCTCAAATAGTTCGTCAAAATGATAGTTTATTTCCTGAGTATCAATTGTATTAAAATCAATTTCAAAACTGCTAGTTAATGAGTTAAATAATTTAATAGCATCAGTAATATCATATTCACCCGTAACTAATTCTGTTGTAATTTCAATTATTTTTTCTTGCAATAGAGAATTAATTTTTATATTTTTCTTAACAGATTTCATGAATAATCGGAATTGAGAATTCAATATGTAGTTATAATGTAATGATTCCCATTCTTCAATTTCTTCGATAATATCACAAATAATCACATCTGTATTTTCACAAATAACATATTTATGAATTAATATGGCCATTTGAATCAACTGAGCATCTCGAGTTCCTTTATCATTTATAAAAAGGTTGTAGTCCTCAATGAGCCTTCTTTGAAGATATTTTGACATACCCTTTTCATCAAATAGAGCAAGTGAATGTAATCGCTCCGAAAATTGAGGTGCATATCGAATTGATTCAATTATACTAAGTACCTCGTTAAAATCTTTTTTAAGAAAATCTAATAGAAAATCAACCAATGATGGATTAATAAAATCTATCTTATCTTTTTTAATAATTATAAATCCCCCATCTAATCGCTTTAAAGTCTTTTTGAAGGAATATATTTTCTTTGACTTATTGTTAAATTCCACTTCATATCTTTCTCTTTGCAAAAAAGAATTTTCTAATAATTCGATATTAACAGGTTTGCCGAAAGTTAAAAGTGTATTCAATAATAATCTATCATCTTCATTAATTTGATTTAAATAGGCATGTTTCCATATTTCTTCTGGATATTCAAAACTATTCTTTACAAATATTTCATAATCAGCAACATTTACAACTTCTATATTATTTTCACTTGTGATATATTCGACAGAACGAGGAGTAAAGCTATTATGATTTATTACAAAATTCACAATACGCTCTTCATATAATAAATCTTTAAATTCCGAGGAAATTGAACTTTCCTCTATATGATTAATAAACAACTTTTTCTTCAGGGATAAATCATATTCTTTTAATTCAAAAGTACTTGTTTGAGCTTTTAAATTAAATCTACGCAAATTTTCAGAATCTTCTAGGGCTGACTCTAAAAGATGAGTTCTAGTTGTAAAAACGACTAGCTTGTTTGTCATTTTAGTTATGCGCCTAAGAATCTTTCGTAATCTAGTTTCATTCCCTTTAGATTTTTCAATCTCAACTGCATTACTACCTAAAAAATCATCATAATAAATAATTTGTTTAGAATCATCCATCGTTAAAACTTTTTCAGCATCTCTTATATCATCTAAAACATAAGTTAACCTATACCCTTTTGCTATGTATTCATAGATCAACATTTCTGCTAAAGTTGTCTTACCTACTCCTGGCTCACCAGTAATTATTATAAAATTATTATTTACTAAAGCATTTTGAGCTTTTCTAAACATAGGTGTTTGAACATATAATCTTATCCTCTTCTTTAATTCATTTTCGATAAAATTTGTAGATCTAAATTCTAAATCTGAGTTAAGAATTATTTTTAAAACTGAAATGTCAGAAAGCCATAATTTATAATGAATATGTAAAACATTCTCGTGTTTTTCAATTAGTCTGTTTAAATTTTTTTTACCATATATATCATTTATGTTTTTTATATAAGGTGTAAAAACTTCTTTTATTTCTTTAGTATTTGAAACCAACAAATCAACTGAAGTTGCAAAAATATACCTGTTGGGAGAGAGCTTTTTCACTTTATCTACTTCCTTTTCTTTTAAGTCTTTGATTAAACCAGTGTAACCAGTAACACGATAATGCTTTACCTGTCCAACATGGTCATATTCTTTGGAATCTGACGAATAAAGTATATCAATACCCAAATCTCGCCCCTCTTTAAAGGTTTTGTATTTTATAACAGAGTCTTGAGGTTGATCTTCATTTAACAAGTCACAAACTAAATCTTCTAAATCAGAACTGTTTAATGTTGAAAAATCGTATGCCGCCATCTACCTTTAATAAATTAATTATTAATGTTTATAAGTAATATTGCTTTCTTTAATCCAAATTAGCTTTTATTTAAATCTATAACACTTTTCTTAAAAGCTTCATCATTTAGAATTTTCTCAATTAACTCTATTTCTACGTTGTCTTTAGTAAGTCCCTTAATTTTGAGTTTTTTATTCTCTTTTGGCTTAATATTCGCAAGAATAGCAAGCTCATCTTTGTGAGACATAAATGGATCATAAAGTTTATGAAATGCCCTTCCCACGGCTCCTTGGAACATTACTAAATTTGGCCTAGCATTTACCTTTCTACTATTTGTTAGAATATGAGTAGTTGCTATTCCTGGATATGGATCTATATAATAAATATTTTTAACACCTAATTGGAATGCTTTTTTAGAGCATAATTCACAAGGACTAGCAGTCGTAAAAAGATTACCATTCTTCAGTCCTTGACCTCCATACTTAGTTATTTGCAGCATAGCATTTTCTTCAGCATGCAATGATCGTGTATGGACTTGATTTTTCTCGCCTTCAAAAGCATTATGAAAAGTTTTAAAACAAAAGGAACAATGCCTTCCTTCTAATTTAGACGTGTCAAAACGTTTAAATTCTTCCTCTATTTTTTTATTAAACTTTTCTCCATCTTTATACTCACCAGCTAAACCTTTCTCAAAATCACTAAAATGTTCCTTATTGTTACCTTTAATTAGATCTTCGGCGCTTCGCAAATTACATGGTATTTGCATCCTTGGAATATCATTCCAGCCTATAGCTTTAACAGAATAACTTTCGTCAGTTACTACAGCACCTACTTGACGTGAAATACAACCAGAGTTTACCTTAGCATTGAAAGCCACTTGCATTGATCTTTCGAAGGCATTTGGTGTAATTATACCTGGTCTATTTATTAATGCTACGAATTTAGCAAGCTGTATATCTATATTTAAATTAGTATAAGCCGATAGCTCTTTTTTCAGTTTTTCTTCAATACCCTTTGGACATTGGTTTAACACTTCAACCTCATAATCTTGATAACCATTTTTCTTTATTGAAGCATAATTTGAAAAGAAAATATGAAAATCACTTTTCTGAATACAATTCTCTATATCAGGACATAGAAATTCTCCGTCATTGACTTGTTTCCCATCATATTCTATATTACTCAAGAATAAAACTTGTTTGACATGTTCGGCTATTTGTTCAGAACTATAATTCTTGAAATGGTTATTAATAAAGTCTTCGACATACTTCTCCCTTTCACTTTCAGATTTATTCACTGCAATAGAATAAAAGGCAGCATACTTTTCTTTAAAATACATTAACTCTAAAGAATTTTTTAAGGAGTCGATTATGATTTTTGTAGTTTCCTTTTTTGCTTTCCAGTTTTTAATTATTCTATTAATAGTTTCGGCTACCGTATATACATTGTCAATATCTGAATTGCAAAAATCATCAGATTTGACCGTACCAAATGCCCTTAAATTATTTGCTAAATCATGTGTTAATCTTGTGCTTTTAGTAAAATCAATAGAATTAATTAGTTGAAAAAACCGATTTGAAAAATCTTCAAAATAATCAAAATAATAACTAAAAAATTCTGGGCTTTCTTTCCTATCTGCTAAACATTCTTTAAGTAAATCACAGGTTAAATTTTGATGCGGATAATCAAACCAACTCTTATCTTCTTGTTTAAAAAAATCTTTAATCTTGTCAATATTTTCAGCTACATTATCAAATCTATTGGAAAAAGTTGAATCTTTTGAATGACCATTTTGGATAATGTTTTCAATAATGTTATCAATGGCTTCATTGCTATCTTTGGTATAAAGAACAGATTCATAAATTAAATGCAAAAACAGCACATCTTTATAGTTTATGATCTTGTATTCATTCCAATTATTATCATTTTGCAGATACTTTATACAAACATTAAGTTTTAATTGTTCAGTATCAGAAGTTTCTTTTACAATTAGTTTCTTTAAAGAATTGGCAAATCCAGGATTAGATAGTGAATTAGCAATTTGAGTACAACCAGCTCCAGATTTACCTGTAAGTCCAATAATTGTGAAATTTTTCCTTAATGAATAAAGTTGATCCATATTGTTTTAAATATATTAATTTGGAATTATTGTGAGTACACCTTCGTTAATTCTACTTATTGTAACATCAATCTGCTTTAAATATTTTTGAATATCACAACTACCTAATTGTTTTTCAATTTTTAATAATTTTTCTTTCATCACTATTAGTATTAATTAAAAACCTCCCGCAAACAACTCTGCATTAATTCCTCGCTTTGTTGTTGGCTTTGTTGAACTTCTTGCTCTAAAGCATCACATAAACCCATTAAAGTATTTACTTTTTGGACGATGGCTTTTTGTTCTTCAAGCGGTGGAAGCGGAATTAACATCTGACGAAGAAATGTTAAAGATACAAATGGTTGTGCACCTCCACTTGCCTTTTCTTGCACAGCATAAGCAATATGTTCACTAAATGTTTTTAAAAAATCTGGAACACTTAATGACTTATTGTAATACTTAAAAAGAGCTACATTTTTTATTGCAAAATCAGTATTACCTTTAACCATTACTTGGTTTCCCAAATTACCTCCAATCATTGAAAATAGAATATCATCTTCTTCTACTAATGACCGTTGAATTATTTTATAATAATCTTCTTTTGAAATTCTTTTAGCGCTTTCAAAATCTATTTCACCATTTTTAAAATCTTTACTTGTAACTAGTGGATAAGAATTAGCTCCAGATACGTTTTTTGGTGAATCGTGTGTGCCATCACGAATGTCAAAAACCTCTTGAAATCTACACCAAACCCAACCTTCAGGTAATTCATAAGGCATTTCATCTTTGGTAATTGGAGGTAATGGTTTTTCCTTTTTTATTTTTTTGTCTTTAATGAGTTTTGATTTCTCTTTTTGGATTCGTTTTAGGAGTTCGCTGGCGTGATGAGACCCTGAAACAAGTTCAGGGTGACATGAACGCCAATCTTGAGTTAGTTTACCTTGAACGGCTAATTGTAAAACTGTTTCTCGTAATTTTTTAATGTTAGAGGTTTCATTAAAGAAATCATGAATATGTTCTTGTAAAAATGCCCATTCTTTTTTGGTATTGTTGGTTGTCAGTTGGTTTAAAGCAGAAGTAACGAACTTTTCTTTTAAAGTAATACGCTCAGCGGTTAATTGCTCTAATTGCTCTACTTCTTTAAATAAGGTTTCTACAATTTCAACGATTGCTTTTTGTTCTTCGAGTGTGTAAACAGGAACCGCGACTTTTTTTAAGTTTGTACCATTTATG
Source organism: Flavobacteriaceae bacterium HL-DH10 (assembly GCA_031826515.1). Classification (NCBI taxonomy): domain Bacteria; kingdom Pseudomonadati; phylum Bacteroidota; class Flavobacteriia; order Flavobacteriales; family Flavobacteriaceae; genus Thalassobellus; species Thalassobellus suaedae. Next base: position 3,995,090 of record CP134536.1, read on the forward strand.
CTGAAGTTACCTGCCGTTGTGGAGCAAAATTTATCTAATTGATATCTAGCAGTTTTAGAATTGATAAAAATACACAAGTAACTTGAATCAACAATATCCAAACTTGGCCTAACTTGTATCAAGGAATCTGAAAAAATAAGTTGATTATCTTCGCCATAATACACACCTGCCTTACCAACAAAATTTAAATTTCCATTTTGTCTACATATTAGAACATCATTATTCTTAACAAAATACTTATCTTTCTTATCTTCAGCTATTTCAATATACTTCGCCATGTCTTCATTAACCTCAATGAAGTCAGTTTGTGTAACGGTTTCAATTCCTAATCTTTTTGCTCCAATACCTTCATCATTTGGTCTTCCTGAAAAACCATTTTTGGTAAACTCAATTATTTCACCAATACAAGTATGCTTTACTTTACTTGTTTTCGTTAATTTACCATCAATGGCAAGCTGCACAATTAAAGACTTCACCTCTTGAGCATTATTCGGATGAATGGTTAATTCTTTAAAATGTTTTAGTAATTGCATATTATTTTAAAGCTTCAGTTAAAACATTTACAATTTCCGCTTGTATTGAAGAAATCTTCTTTTCAGTGGCTCTAAATTTTTCTAATAACACTTCTGGACTTGCCAGAGAATCTGCTTCTTGGTGTGGATTTTTAATATCTAGATTATAGCCTCTTTTTTTAATCTCTTCAATGGATACTTTCCAGGCTTGTGTATTTTCTTCACGATTGTTCCACCATTCTTTTTCTACATCAAATTCTTTAATATTAATAGGTTTCGTTTTATTGTAGCTTACCACGCCTTCTGGGTACTGATGTTCAAAATACCAGACCTCTTTAGTGGGTGTTCCCTTTTCAAAAAACAATAGGTTGGTTTTAATACCTGTATAAGGGTTAAATACACCATTAGGCAAACGCACTATGGTATGTAGGTTACAGCGTTCTAACAACTCTTCTTTTAAGCGTGTTTTCATGCCTTCGCCAAACAAAGTACCATCTGGTAATACAATAGCGCAACGCCCGTTGGTTTTAAGTAACTTAATGATTAAGGCTAAGAATAAATCGGCTGTTTCTTTGGTTCTAAATTTTTGTGGAAAGTTGGTTTCGGTACCATCTTCTTCCACACCACCAAAAGGCGGATTGGTTAATATAATATCTAGTTTATCTTTGGCTCCCCAATCGGCATACGGTTTGCTTAATAAATTATCTCTTCGTACCGCAGGCAAATCGAAACCATGCAACATTAAATTGGTTGTACACAGTAAATGTGGTAATGGTTTTTTCTCAATACCTCTAATAGAAGTTTGCAAAACATCCCGGTCCTTTGGTGTTTTTACTTGCTCGCGCATATGGTCAATCGTACAGGTTAAAAACCCACCTGTACCGCAAGCAGGATCGAGTATGCTTTCTCCTAATTGTGGATTAATCATATCTACCATAAACTGTGTCACTGCTCTTGGAGTGTAATACTCACCCGACGATCCTGCCGATTGGAGTTCTTTTAAAATAGTTTCGTAAATATCATTGAATAAGTGACGTTCAGTAGTACTATTAAAATCTATTTGATTAATGACATTGATTACTTGACGGAATAGTGTTCCATTTTTCATGTAGTTATACGTGTCATCAAACACCGATCGTATAATATGTGCTTGCGGACTAATTGTAATGTCTAAATCTTTAAGTGTTGGGAATAACTCAATTTCGATAAACTCCATTAATTTATCGCCTGTTAATCCCTCATCGTTAGCTGCCCAATTTTGCCATTTAAGTTTTTCAGGGATTGGAGACTCGTAATTATCGATGGTTATTTCCCATTCTTCTTCTTTATCGGCAAATATTTTCATAAAAAGCATCCATACCATTTGCGAAATGCGCTGTGCATCGCCATCTACTCCTGTATCCTTACGCATGATATCGCGTATGCCTTTTATGTTTGTTGTTATGTTACTCATTAAATATGATTTCTTTTAATTCTTTAACTGTTAGGTATTTGTTTTGTTTATTTTTTCTGTGTAGCATTCTATGACAATTTGCACAAACTAATGCTAAATCATCTAATTTTGTTATTCTTTCTCCTTTATTAATCGGGATTTTATGATGACATTCAATAAAGCCGTCACCTAAATTTGGATAGGCACTTGAGAAATCGAAATTACAACATTCACATAATAAATTGACTGCAGATGCTTTCCTTTTTTGGACTAAACTTCTATCTCTTTCCCTATATCTGTGTAATGCGTAATTCCATTTTCCTTCTTCACTCTCCGTATCGTCTAAGCCATCGTCTAAAAGACTTTCTGATAATTCAGATATATATTTTCTGTACACATCTTCTCTAAAAAAAGGAGTAAAAGCATTCCAAATAATTTTTTGTATGTCTTCTTTTGGTAAATTTTTATCAAATAGTTCTATTAGGTAGGTATGGCCTTGATTAACAGCTGTGAGATTAAAATTTGAAGGTTTAGTTAACTCTTTAGTTTTAGCTAATATTTTCATTTTCCTACCCCATCGATAATTTGGATCAGTTTTAAAACAGTCTATTTCAATATTATCAACTGGAGTTAGTAAATGTGTGAAATATATTTTATTCCTATTGTTTACTTTTTGAAATAAAACCACAATATCTCCAATTTTTGGAATCATTGCATGTGTTGGCTGATGCACATAAGAAGATGACCAATGTAAGGTCATTTCATTTTTATCATCATCAAAATATGCCCAATCCTTTCCGCCTTGATTTTTTACATTGCGCCCCCATTGTATGTCCTTATAGCTAAACATTACGCAATATTATAAATTTCATTTTCTAATTCTTGTATGGCTTTATCAAAATCTTTCTTTTTACCAAAAGCCCTTACTAACTCCACAGGAGACCCCATTTGATTCAGAGGTTTTACTTTAAGCACAGAACCTTGTTCTATAGATATTATGCCTTCTTGTTCGTACTTGTCTAATAAACTATTTAACACCCTTTGAGCTGTTTCGCTATACTTACCAAAGTAATTACGTTTTCGTACGTTATTGGCACGTTCTTGTCTTGTTAATGCTGGTTGGTCAAAAGCTATATGACAAATCAAATCAAAATCATCTAAATCTTGTCCTACTTCTTCACGGAGTGCTTCCAATAAAACACCATGTTCCGCTAATTCTTTAATTAACTCCTCTTTCTTTTTCTGAAGCATGCCACTTTTGAATGAAATCATCTAAAGAAGCAAATTCTTTTTCTATATTCTTTTTAGAATAGTCTTTTAAAGATTCGGTAATTAGTTTTCCGTCTTTACCATAGTATTGTACACGTTCATTAATAACAGAGACGGGAATATTATTTACATAAAACTTTGTAATTTCTTGTTCTTCTTCATCTATGTCAATATTCGGGCGAGGAGCTATTAACTCTGGATGCTCGCCTAGAATGTCATCCTCAATAATAGTTGGGTCAATTTCATCTGGTGGCACTACAGGGTCATCAAGAGTTGGTTCGTAAATTTGAACAGGATCACCATCGAAATCTGGTCTTGCAAAAATATTAGTAGCCTTACGAAAGTCCATGATAGTAAAATACACTTTGCCTTCAGCTTCTCTTATTCTTGTTCCTCTACCTATTATTTGTTTAAATTCTGTAACGGATTGTATGTTGGATTCTAAAACAATGAACTTTACCATTTTGGTATCAATACCAGTGGTAAGCATTTTTGAAGTGGTTGCAATAACAGGAAAGCGTTCTTCTACATCTGTAAAATTATCTAATTCTTGTTTACCTACTTCATCATCGCCTGTGATTTTCACACAATAATTCCAATGATTAGCTACTAAGTCTGCATTTTCATTTATTAAAGCTTGGCGCATTCTGTTGGCATGATCTATATCTACGCAAAATACAATGGTTTTTGCAAAACGGTCGGTCGCCTTTAAATATTCCGTTATTTTTTGTGCAACAACTTGTGTACGTTCATCAATCGCTAAAGATTTATCATAATCTTTCAAATTATAAATACGATCTGTTACTTCATTACCGTATTTATCAAGTAAACCCGCAGTTGGCCTCCAACCCTCATCAACATTAGTAGTTATTCTGACAACCTTATAGGGAGCCAAAAAACCATCATCAATGCCTTGTTTTAATGAATATGTGTAAACAGGTTTACCAAAATAATCCATGTTTGAAACATCTTTAGTCTCTTTAGGAGTTGCCGTTAATCCAATATGCGTAGCCGAATTGAAATAAGTTAAAACATCACGCCAAGCTGAAGCTTCTGAAGCACTTCCTCTATGGCACTCATCAATAACCACTAAATCAAAAAAATCTGGACTAAATTCTTTGTACGCATTTTTATCTTCATCAGTACTGGTTAATCCTTGATAAAGTGCAAAATATATTTGATAGGATTTATCAATTTTTCTGTTTTTAATGATATGCATGATGTCATTACCAAAAGGAGAGAAATCACCATTTTTAGTTTGTGTCAATAAAGCGTTTCTATCTGCAAGAAATAAAATGCGTTTTTTTATTCCCGTTTTCCATAACCTCCAAATAATATTAAATGCTGTATACGTTTTACCAGTACCTGTAGCCATTACCAAAATAATACGATCTTGTCCTTTGGCAACAGCTTCTATTGTTCTATTAACAGCATTTTGCTGATAATAGCGGGGATTCATACCGCTGTCATCTAAGTAATAATCTTGTTCAACTATTTCTTGCGCTTCTGGAGTTTCAATATTTGCGTGACTTAAATACTTCTGCCACAAGAATTCTGGTGAAGGAAAGTTATCTAATGTTAACTCTTCTTCTAAAGTTCCGTCTGTTCTTGTTTTATCGTGAAACACAAAAGAATCTCCATTTGAGGTAAATACAAATGGAATTTGTAGAATCTCAGAATATTCTAATGCTTGTTGCATTCCATGTCCAACTGCCTTTTTATTGTCTTTAGCTTCAATAATAGCAATAGGTATATTGGATTTATAATATAGTATATAATCAGCTCGTTTATTTTTCCCTCTGGTATACAAATTTCCTTGTACAATGATTCGACCATCTGTAAAAGAAACTTCTTCTCTTACTTGGCTTCTCATATTCCAACCTGCTTTTAATATAGCAGGGTTAATAAACTTGCTACAAATATCCCTTTCGGAAAGATCTTTTTTATTCATATTTGTATTAAACTTAAATTGAATTTTCAGCTAAACCAAAATGGTATTAGTTGCTAAGAACCAATATTAAAAAGAGATTTTAAATATAACAAAAGAACATAAGAAACTACTTATACTTTTGCCCTTTTTAAAAATATATTATATAATACAATTCACTTCCTATATTTCAAGGACTTAACTTCGTTTAATATTATACCCATGTCCACCTTTTTAATAATTTATTGTCCTTCCTGTTTTTTATATGCCAGAAGAAATCCTTTTTAATGTAATTATAGATTGTATAATTTGAACATTGCATAAGTACTGATGCTTCTTTTTACTTTGTAACTTTTTTGTTCACATGATTTTGCAAAATCTTCCTTTAGCTCTATTTTTAAAACTTAACTATTAGCACCTTTCAATTCTTAAACTTTTACCCTATATAATAATATTGTTTTCATAACAAATAAATTCAATACTTCAATTACAAAAGGAATAAATATGAAACACCTAAAAACTACCATAAAGAGTTGTGAAGTATAGTGTTAATTTGCATTTTTTAGTGTGGTGCTAAGTGTGGTGCTAAGTGTGGTGCTAAGTGTGGTGCTAAGTGTGGTGCTAAGTGTGGTGCTAAGTGTGGTGCTAAGTGTGGTGCTAAGTGTGGTGCTAAGTGTGGTGCTAAGTGTGGTGCTAAGTGTGGTGCTAAGTGTGGTGCTAAGTGTGGTGCTAAGTGTGGTGCTAAGTGTGGTGCTAAGTGTGGTGCTAAGTGTGGTGCTAAGTGTGGTGCTAAGTGTGGTGCTAAGTGTGGTGCTAAGTGTGGTGCTAAGTGTGGTGCTAAGTGTGGTGCTAAGTGTGGTGCTAAGTGTGGTGCTAAGTGTGGTGCTAAGTGTGGTGCTAAGTGTGGTGCTAAGTGTGGTGCTAAGTGTGGTGCTAAGTGTGGTGCTAAGTGTGGTGCTAAGTGTGGTGCTAAGTGTGGTAAGTTTTTAAAAAATAATTAAATACCAAAAAAAATGTTGAACTGTTGAAAAATAATTTTAACCTTTCATTACCAGTAAGTTATGCTTCAACAAAATAATCAACTAGTTGCGCAACTAGATTTATATGTTAATCAACAATGCCATTAGCATTATGTTGAAACCTAACAACCTATATTTCAAATCATAAATAAAAAATTCAACAAATCAACAGTTTTAAATATTTTCTATTAACGCTTTTTCGAAATTATAAAAGCGTCCTTTAAACATTACTTTCTCTAACATAAAACCATCTCCATGTACACATTTCGATAAATGGTATTTATTATAAGAAGAGTTAATACTGTCAATTTTCAAATATTGTTTTATTACTTTAGAAATAAGATTAGGCGTAGCCCTTACATTATTCGCTTTAAGCTTTTCTACTAAATCAGAAGATGTATAAAATAATTGATCTACATCAAACTTTATGAAATCATCCATAAGACATTCCTTAATCTCTCGCAAAATAAAATTTTGATTGCATTTCAATAACTTTTCTAATGCAGTAGTTCTAATTTGCTCTGGTGTAAACCACATTCTTGTTTTCTTGGGTGTCAATATTTTTCTTTGATTTAGATAATGCATGAACGCTGGTAATTCTCCTTTTAATTTAATAAGTAATTCAGTATTTTCAAACTCAAAAGGGTTAACTTTAATTACCCAATAACGTATTTCTCCTTGATCGATATTAATAAAAGAGTCTTCATTATTAGAACATAAAATAAATTTACCATAGAACGCTTCCTCAGTCTTATCAACCCCCTTGGATTCTGATTTATAAGACGTAGCTGTAGACAAGTGCTTTAATCGCTCACTATCTTCCCGCTTTTCTAAAAGCACTTCATCAATGCATATTAAAAGCTTACTTGTCCAATCACTATTAAACCTTCCACGAAACTCTTCGTTTGTATTAATGGTTAAGTTATTTTGAAAAATCAGCTTCAGGAAGCTTAAAAAAGTTGTTTTACCTGTATTTCGTTCAGTACTTACCAAGCAAAGGATTGGTAATACCTGAGTAGGATTTCTCCATAAAATGGATAGATAATCTAACCCTAACTCATATTGATTTCCAAAAATATGCTTTAAATAATTTATAGTTTCTGTAAAATCCCCTTGTATAAATTCATGTTCAACTTTTTCATATTTATTATAAAAATGCTTATATACAGGTTGATAATCCGTATGAGATGGTCTTAAAATAAATCCATCATATTTCTTAATTTGGCATAAATACTCTTTACCATGGTCTGTAACAATTTCTGCTTTTTTCCATTTTACAATAGTAGCAACTGTTTCTCCATTTATTAACGGCTTATTTACCACTTTATAGTAATCTGAGCTTATTCTTAAATATTTCATAGCGTAGCAGGTTTGGTTAATAGATTTATTCTAAAACTGCCAACTTTATTATAATTGGGATCTCTAACGAGGCATAACTGAATATTAACCACTTCAATACTTGGATCATCTTTCATTACATTTCTTAACTCTTGCAAAAAGTATAATGATAACTGTTTTCTTATTTCTTGCTTAGTCATAATTACTTTTTTAAAGGTTTAAGAGCCTCCAAAAGCTCACATCTTTTGTAATAACGTCTTGAAGAAATGGCATAAGCTGTAACCTTTCCTTTTTGTGTCCAATGCCAAAGCGTAGACAAATCAATTTTAAGAAATTTACAAGCCTCTTCCCTACTAAATAGTTCATCATTAGAATGAAGATTTCCTAATGATTTTTTAAAGTCATTAAGCTGACTTTTCACACTTGAACCAACTAATTCTTTTAGTTGTTCTGGTGTTAACTCGGATAATAGAATTGAATTTTTAATCATAATTTATATAATTTATATTATGATGTAAAATTCAATCAAATTACCAGTTTAGATTGAATCGATATTGCAGTGTTTCTGATGCAGCATTGCATTTTTTTCAATTCAGTACTGCATTACCCATAATTAAAACATTAATTATTAGGTAGTTCAGTATTAAAAAACAATTTATATGATATTTTAAACAAATTAATTTTTTTGTTAGAAAAAGTAAATGCTTGTCTGCTATCTATAGCATCCATTGAAATATCATACTTAGCTAATTCAGTAATAAATTTAGCGCCGTTACATATTACCAGCTCAAACTTATGCATGGCATAAAAAAGAAAACTAAACTCAGCCTTATAATGAATATCTTGTTTATATAAGTCTATATATTTTCGGAACAATGCTTCCGAGTTAACGCAATTAAAAACTTTATTATTATAATCTTTTTGAATATTAGAACCAATAGACTCTGTTTCTATTTCAGAATTATCTTCGAATACTTTTAAAAGTTCAGATCTTATTGAACTTAAATCATCAATAGAAAATATATCAGAAGCAAAGCCGTTGAATGAAGGTCTTAGGTTATGAGTAAAATAAGGAGCAGATAATGCTTCTTCTTGCAATCTTTTTTTATAATAAGCATGATTTTCTTCATTAACAGCATTTTTCAAATTATTTTGCAATTCTTCAATTAACTCTTTATAATTTAAACGAGCTTGTACAATTAATTGATCAACAATTTTTAAAGAAGTTTTAATAAATTCATGATTTGTAATACCAAATTCCTCAAAAACCTTCTTTTTACTAAAAAGTAAATGGTTATGATAAAACTCTTTACGGTTTAAATAGCCATCTAATAATACATTAATATAATCTTCTTTCTTCATTCTTAAAAATAGTTAGTTAATTCCATTGCAATATCTTTATTACTCTTACCTATATACTGCAAAAACATAGCTTCTGAACTATGTCCTGTGATATAAATTAAATAAGAAGTAGGTATTTTACCGTAAAAGTTAGAAGCAAAAGAGCGCCTTCCGATATGGCTAGTTACAAGCTCCCATTTTTCATAGATCCCTTCCTTATTTCTAATGATTTTTTCATCTGAATCTTTTGGTGCTATATTTTCTTGCTTCTTACCTAAAACTTTTTCATTTAATTTAGCTTTCGAACAAATAACCTTTATATAATCATTATAGCGTTGGTCTGATATTTGTCTAGGAAATTCACCATCATGCTTTTTTAAAATACTTAAAACTTTAGGATGCAATGGTACAGTCATTAATTTACCAGTTTTTTGCTGAGTAAATTCGATTAAATGTTTTCCTTTTTCAATTCTTATCATTGACTTTCTAAACTTCATAAAGTCTGAAATTCGTTGTCCAAGAAAACAACTTATAACTAACCAATCCCTAGCATTTTCTAAATGATCAAATTCTAAAACTGTTTTCTGAATTTCTTCTAATTCAAAAAAACTCAAGTAAATATGTGAAACTTTTTCTTTTTTTAATTTCAATTTATCAAGCTGAATACTTACTTCTAAACCATTTCCTCTTGCATGCTTACAAAAGGTTTTTATTAAACCTAAATCTCTTTGAATAGTATTATTAGCATATTTTTCTTTTACACAAAAATTGACAAAGAGCATTTTAAAGTTTTCATCAACCTCTTTTACTAATATCTTTTTACCAATATCTTTTTCTAATCTAATTATTTTATTTTTAATAACATTGAATTTAGTTACTGATGCAGGCTTAATCTCTTGAGATCGAACTATTACATAATGATCAATATAATCAGTAAGTAATTTAGGAAGTTGTTTAATTGCTTGATTCGGGTTATAATAGAGGTCTAATTGGTGTTCTAACCATTTTTTATCAACTAAAGAAGGATTAGCTGAATGAAAAGCATTTAAAATATATGATTCAATTTTATTTAATTCTTTTCTTACTTCAAATTGTTTATTAATAACATCAACATCCTTTGCTCGTTTTAATTTATGAATCCGCTCCCAATACTCCTTGGTAACCTTTAAGTTTGTATTGGCTGCACGAACAAAATCTTTTTCATTAAATCTAAATAATAATCTTAGACTTAGGAATGCTTCCGACTTAACTGATCTGTATAAAAAATTTACTGCTGCCATAAATAAAATCTGTACGATTTCTGTACGGCTAATTTAAATTAAATACAATTTCATACAACTACATACAATGGAAACTTATTAACACACCCTTCAAAAGCATTGTAAACAAAGAGATAATTAGTATTTTACTAATATTACAAGAAAGAGTAAAATTAAATAAATGCGTTCCCTCTTTCTCCGCTTAGAGATTAGCAAATCTCACCAAAAGCCGATAAACATAGTGTTTATCGGCTTTTTTAATTTTATTTAATACCAAATAAATTCATATAATATCAAATAAAAAGTCGGACATTTTTTCTAAGACCTATGCTACATTTTTAAATTGATAAAATTCTTGTTCTACTTCGTAAGGCGTTTTATACCCCAAAAAAGAGTGTAAACGTTTTCTATTATACCATATTTCGATATATTCAAAAATACTTGTTTTAGCCACTCTACTCCTAGATATACAATGACCTTTACGTTTTAGTTGTTCCGCTATTTTTGTGGAGCCATAACGCTGTTTACTCAGGTCAAATTCATTTTTTATCAAATCTGTAAATAAGCTGTGTTCCAGTGCCCGTTTTGATGGACCAGCTCTATACCACCTATAAAAACTGCTCCTACTTACTTTAAAAACTTTGCACATCCTCTCGATGGGGTATAAATGTTTATAACTGGCTATAAATCCATAGATTTCCCATCGCTCTTGGAAATGCGAAGCATTCATGAATACCTTAATTTAAAATAGAAAACAATGAACTAAAAGATGTACACGGCCTTTTTTAATATTTCAAGTTCAAGTTCCTTTTTTTAAGGGCTTTGCGAAGTCTTTTAAGCTCTAAAGTATCTTCGGGTATTGGTTTTTCTGCCTTGGGTAATGTAGTTATTTTGGCTGCATTGCGCCATTTGTAGATTCTCTGAACTTCTACGCCCAGCTCATCTGCTAATTCTTTTATGTTAACTCGCTGGTAACTTAACCTAACTGCTTGCTCCTTTAATTCAGTACTGTAATATCGTTTTTTCATGTTTCTAAGATATTTGTTTTGCAGCAAACGGTCTTAAATTTTCTGTCCGATTAAAGGTAGCAACTCCACTCCAATCCGTGCTAGTCTTTAACACAAACACTGGGATTCCATCTGTTATTTTAAAAATTGAGTTTTAAAACGTACTTCGTTTTATGTTCACTTACTTTTTATCTCCTTTATACAATACAGTAATAAAATCAAAACCTATAGTTCAAAATTGCAGGTTTAATTCTACAAAACCATTTATTTCAATTGAATTATTTTTATATCTCCAATTAACCCCGAAGGCCTTAAAGGCGAATCTTTTTGATAGAAAGGCATCGTTGTAAATGTTTTCTTTTCTATAACATCTGGTTGTGCATCTCCAACTAAACGATTCGCCCATAAATTAGTTACTTTAATTTCTAACTGATTATCACCTTTCACAATAGCATTTGTAACGTCTATTTGATAAGGTTTTTTCCAAATAACGCCAACTTTTTTACCATTAAGAGTTACTTCTGCTATATGTTTTAGGTCATCAAATTGAAGAATGTACGTGCTCTTTTCATCTATGTTTAAAAACTCAAAACCATTTTTATAAGTTGCTGTACCGCTAAAATATTTTGTCTCATCTGAAGTTGTCCATGATGTAAGTGCCTGGCTTTCTTTTAAAAGTCCATTAAAATCAACCACCCAGGTTCCACCTATAATTTGTTGAGATTTTTCTTGAGGTAAAGCCACATTAAAACTAGTTACCTCTGAAACTTCATCAAAAACTATAAATACCGCATCCCAAGATTTTAAAGCTAATGATACGTTTGTTCTATCCCCAATTATTTCATAAGAAACCGTCGTAATTGCACCTGTTTCGGCATTTAAAAGTTTAGGTTTTTTTCCAGACACCTTAAAACTGACTTTTGTATTCGTAGGATTTTCATTTCTGTTATTTAACCAGTAAATATCGGTATCGTTATCGACCCTATGTTTAAATCGAATATCATGATCGGTATCTGTGATTAAAACGTCTTCTGGTATTTCTATGTTTAAATTGATCCCAACATTATCCATACTCCAAACCTCCTCTGCTAGCTTTTCAAATTCAATTTGATTATCTGACAAACTAGGGGAACCCTTAGGTTTTTCTCCTATAATTCTAGCACCAGATTTAGCCAGTTCAGCTAGTTTTTTCAATACAGGAAATGTCATCCATTTTGCACTGGCATCTAACATTAACACCTCATAAGTGTTGCCGCTTTGCGCTACCAGTTTTCCATCCTTTGTTTCAATCGCATCAATTAAAGCCGTTGCATTACAAAAGTCAAATTCGTAACCTTTAGGAATATTAGGTAGTTGGTCTTTAAATAGCCAAGTAATATTTTCATTTTCTCCATAGTAATATAGAATATCAGCAACATTTTTACCTTTCTGCATCATATAACTACTACGTGATAAATAATCTATCCATGCTTTAGCTCCTGCTCCAGACCAAGTTTCATGTCTTGTAAAATATTGACCGAAAGGTCCTAATGTAAAACCAGGTTTTTTATCATCTAAAGGCTGATGTACCGAAGTATGTATTACAAAACGATTTAAACCAGATGCTAATTCCATATCGGCAGTCCGTTTTAAACTTTCAGGATATTCTTGAAAAGGTTTCCCTACTGATGTCATAGACTCAGCTGCTACAAATGGTTTTCCGTATATGTTTGCTACCGATGCTGATTCGCGAATATCGGCTTCACTCCTAACCTCTTCGTCTGCTCCTTCCGCTAAACTTCCTGGTGTCCACATGGCGGCCATAGGAATATCTGCATGACGTTTTACATCCATGCCATCGACCAGATAAACCCGTTTATTTTCATGGGATTCTGTATAACGCTTCATCCCTCTTTTATGAAGCTCTTCTCCAATAACATCATAATGGTTTTCTGCTACAAGGTCACCTATCGTTTTACGAAAATCCCATAAAAACTTCTCGCTGGCTTCGTTGCTAACAACAGTTCTTCCAAGAAGTACTGGTAGCCATTTTACTATACTGTACCCACATTTTTTTTCAAATTCTTGAGGAAAGTTTGAAGTCCAATTCATTAAACCTGCTTCATAACTATCCAAAATCATATATTCCAACCCATTTGCCCCCAGCTTATTTCCTGTAGCATCTTTATACATGTCTAAATAGGTATTGATATACTTTCTAACGGCTTCTTTATTCAATTTATCGACCTCTAAACCTGTTGCTTCAGGCGAAGCGGGATGGTTTTGACGTCCTGTAAGCGCGTAACCAAACCTTACAATTTTCCATTGTCCTTTTGGAACCTCCCATTTTAAAGTGCCATCTGGCTGCATTTTACTGGATAGGTCTATAATATTTTCTTCTGAAATAATATCACTTTCGTTATTCGAAGAATCCACCCTATTTTCTGTCCATGGACTAAAACCTGCTTTGTCTTCTATTTGATCGATTCTTGATGTATTATACAATACAAATTCAGCAACCTCAACACCATTAGGATGAAGCTCTCCCATTGGCGCACCTGCCATTAATGCAAAAATATCTGGTTTAGGAGGTAGTGTTTCAAAGCACATACGCCAGTATTTAGCAGTAGTTGGTTTTATCGAAACTGTATTAAATGGTACATGTGAACCAGAAACTGTGGCTATTGTTCTAAAATTAATGCCATCATCACTAACTTTTAAACTTCGGTTTTTAACACCTCCATTGAATTCAGCCAATTTATCATGACTAGCTCCTGAAACTGAAAAAGCTTTAAATGTTTGTGGTGAATTAAAAGCATATTGCACCCACATATCTTCGCCAACTTTTGTTGGTGGCAGGAAATACGACTTAGACAAATCATTATCCATTACATATTTAGTATCAAAATCACCTCCGCTTTTGCTCAAAATAGGACTTAATTCTGCTAACTGTTTTTCATTATCAGGAAGCTTATAAGCAATAACAAAGGCATCTTTATAAAACTTTGGTTTCTCACCAACAAAAGCACCATCCATACCTTCTTCATCCATTGGCACATCTTGAAAATTACCAATATTACTAGGAGGCTCTGGTAACTTTCCACTATAATTTTGTCCGCCCTTAACAACAACCTCAGACCAAACATATTTTTTCATGCCATCTTTAGGTTCTACCCAAGGACCTCCTGTAACGCTCCATCCCGGCGAACCTGCTATAGCCATCTCAAAACCTTTTTTAGCAGCTAAATCTGTTGTGAAACTAAAGGCATCTTTCCATTGTGGCGTCATATAGACCAACCTGTTAGGCACCACAACTGGAGTTAAAAATTTAGCATCGAAATTATGAAAACCTCCAATACCAATGCTTTCCATCCAATCTAAATCTTTTTGAATCCCTTCTTTGGTAATATTACCATTCATCCAATGCCACCAAACCCTGGGTTTAGCAGTATTTGGAGGTGTTTTAAAATCTTGATAAAAAGACTCATTACTTTGCTTGTTTTCATTAGTATTACAGCTAATCGCAACTAAAAAAAGCAAAAAAGAACAGCTTATAGATATTACTTTTTTCATTTATAATAAATTTTAAATTTAAAAAAGTCCAAATAATTAAATTTAGACTTTTAACCAATTAACACAGAAATTATAACTAACTCAAATAACTGTATTTTTTAATACACCAATACCTTCTATTTCAAGCTCTACAACATCTCCGGGCTCCAATGGTCGGTGCACCGAAAAATTGTTTTCTATCAAACTGCCCCAGCCAACGGTTCCGCTTCCTAAAATATCACCAGGCATCAGGGAAACATTGTTTTCAGATGCACGTTGCATCATTTCCGGAAAGCTCCAATGCACCGTTTTGTAATTGCCTTCGCAAATGGTTTCTCCATTAATTTTTGCAGTCATTTTTAAATCGAACCTACTGCCTGTGTGTTTGGGCATGGCCAAATGTTCTGGGTGACTTTCCCTATTTATAGAACAACGGTATTGTTCAAATTCGTCTTTGGTGACGATGCAAGGCCCAATGGCATTGGCAAAATCCTTACCTTTATGTGGCCCCAAAGGCACGGTCATTTCACGCTTTTGGATGGCACGTGCCGTCCAATCGTTAAAAACCGTATAACCGAAAATATAATCGTCGGCATCTTCAATTTTAATGTCTTTTCCTTTTTTGCCAATAATCACGGCCATCTCCAATTCAATATCCAACTTGGTTTCTTTTTCCGGACGTTTTATCTCATCATTGGGTCCATAAACACCGTGGTGGTTGGTGAAGTAAAAAATAGGCATTTCGTACCAAGCTTCCCCTACTGTATGTCCGAATGATTTTGAGGCATTGAGCATATGCTGCTCAAAGCCAATATAATCTCTAAAACTTCTTGGATTTGGTAATGGCGCTATTAACGTCACTTCACCTAATGAATAATGCGGTGCTATGTCTCCAAGAGCTTTTATTGTTTTAAAATATTCCTCATGGTTATCAATAAATGAAAGCATATCAGTTGGAAGCGATGCTTCTGCCAAATTCATATCAACAACTTGAGTACCTTCAATCCATCCTATACGGGTATTTCCTTCTCTATTTATAAATGTAACTAATTTCATATTCTTTATTAATTTTTAAATTGGTTGGGTAAGTGCCATACATGTTTTTCCCATTTCAGCACCTATATTTACACCTTCAGGTAATTGTTTTCCTTTAAAAGTCATTAACTCCCATTCCCCTATGCGCTCTGAGCTTTCAACAACCATTTTACATCGTTCATATCTGCGTGCCATAAATCTTGAAAATATGGCAGAAGTGCCATCTTGCTTTTCAATTTCTTCTGCCAATACCACAGCATCTTCAATAGCTAATGCTGCCCCAGACCCCAACTGAGGTAAAGTTGCATGTGCCCCATCGCCAATAATTATAGCATTTCCTTTATACCAAGGTGCTGGTAAACTTAAAGTTTCTAAAGGGCGATAATTAACCAATTTAGGATCAACTACTTGATCTATTAAATCTTGAACCATAGCAACTGGATATTCTTGCATGTACGATTTTAGCATAGGTATCATCTGTTCTTCTTTTATAAAAGGATTATCAGCACCTTCTGCTGATACCACAAACATGTATATAGTATCTTCGGTCATTGGGATTAAACCTAACTTGCTTTTCTTTCCAAAATACATGTAGCCCGTGTCCAAATCTTTTGGTCTTTTAAAAGCATAACGCCATACCGAAAGTCCTACATAATTTGGTTTATAATCTCCAAAAATCAAACTACGTACTTTTGAGTTTACACCATCGGCACCAATCAGTATATCATAACTCCCAATGTTTCCATCTGAAAACACCACATCAACACCATCTTCCTTTTCTTTTATTTCATTAACAGTCAATCCCATTTGGTATTTTGTACCCAAAGCTTTGCTTCTTTCAAACAATACTTCATGTAAAATTCGTCTTGAAATCCCATTATGACTTGGAAAACGACCTATTGGAGGTGTTCCTACTTCGGCAACTTGATGACCCGTTGGCGTACACATTTTTACTTGGGCGTACGGGCATCCTCGATTCATAGCTTCATCTGCGACACCGAGTTCATCTAGTGCTCTTAAAGCATTTGCTTGTTGAATGATACCTACGCCATATACATCAAACTTGGGTTCGATTTCAACTATATCTACATTTATCCCTATTTGTCTAAGCGCGATAGCTACAGATTGTCCACCTATACCGCCTCCTACAATTAGTACATTATTTATTGATTCCATAATTAGTTTAGTGGTTTTTTTAGTTGGTTTTAAATTACAAAAAAAGAGTTGATTTTACTATAATCTTTCCGCAATCCAATCGTACATATTAAACGTTTTTGTAAAATCGTCTATTTGACAATGTTGAGAACCACTTTCACCTTTCGGAATTACTTCCAATTGATGTTCACAAGTTAAGTGTTTTTCTAGGTTATAGGCATGCTCAACAAAATTTTGCTTATCATCTTCTCCATGAAGAATATAGGTTGGCATCGAAATTTTCTCTGCTACACCATTTTCAAGAGTAAAACCTTTAAGTTTCTCAAGAACTTGGTCATAACTATCGGCATCCATAATATGCTCAACTATCTCTGCTAAAGGATGCGTTGCTGGTCTGCCCGCCCAAACTTGGTAATAAGACCAAACGGCTCCAAAAATCATACAAACCTTAAATCTAGGTTCGAAAGCAGCACATCGGGCAGCCATATAACCTCCCATAGATACAGCTCCAATACCAATACGGCCGGTATCAATTTCATCTTTTAAATTATCAATACAATACTCTAAAACTGCTGTTCCTGCCACATTATAATCATGACGAGAATGAATGTTATTTAATCTTAAAGCAGCGCCTTGCCCTGGCCCATCCATAGCCAGTAAAGCTATGCCACGTTCGTTTAAATGCTGACCAATACCGAAATAAAGCTCTTCTGCCAAACTATCCAAACCGCCAAACATAACCATTACCGGAGGGTTTTTAACACCTGTAGGCTTAAACAAATATCCTGGTAAAAAAGAGCCTTCAAATGGTACTTCTACCTGTAACGGTTTTTCATCAAAATATTTAATGGCTTTTAAAAATGCTTCTCTAGCTTTTAAATAGGTTGGTATTTTTTTCTCGTGTCCCAGCTTCATAAAAAACTCGGCTGAACGCAAGTAATTAAACGCTCTTAAATAAGTACGTCTTGCCGAAATATAATGTCCGTTTTTTTTAAATTCTTCTGCCAGTTCATAAACGGGATTCCCTTTTTTGAGCCAAGCTTCATTATAAGATTCTCTATTATTTGGGTCGATATCTGCTGCAACCTCAAGTATTTCTGCAAATTCACCTCCACCATAATGTGCCTGTGTAAGAGCTCTATTTACTTGATAGGACGGCATGTACTGTCCTGGAAAATAATGCCACATAATTTTTTTATTTTTTAGTTATTATTTAGAATAAATAGACTTTATACATCCATAGGTTTTACGGTACCATCTTCAGAAAGACCTGCTTTTTTACCTTTACCCATTTCTTTAAAAGGGTTAGCAAATCCCCAAGCATCATTTGGGTTATCTTTTAAATAGTGTACGTCTAAATGATCTGGTGCAAAAACCAATCTTGCACAAGCGTAATATTCAAACAAGACACCACTTCCTGGATCGATAATATAAATAAAGAATCCTTCATCTGCTTTATGTCTTGTTGGTGCGCCCATAACACTCTTATACCCTTTTTCTGTGAAATAATCTAAAGCTAATAAAACTTCCTCTCTACTATCCACATTCCAACAAATATGATTTAGAACACCTGCCTTTGGCTCAATATTAGGATCTGTAAAAACAGCAATATCATGGGATAAGTTTGCTAATGTATGTAGCCCACCTATTGGTGGCATATCATCTGAAATCCTAATTTCATCGGGATTCTTAAAGCCCAATTCTTTCCAAAATGCTTTTTCTAATTCATAAGCCCCCTTAGACACCATATAAGTTACATGATCAAACCGTCTTGGGTTCGCTCCTTTACCTCTATTACTAGCATATCTATCTGCATAAATACTTCCGCGTTCACCTTCTTCTCGTAACCATTCTACATCCCAAAACACTTCATGCATATGTCCTTCTGGTGATTGAAATTTAAATGCTTTTCCGTGACCTTGATCACCATCGTACCATCCTCTACCAGCACCAATGCTTTCTAGATATTGTACTGCATCTTCTAAAGCTTCAGGACTATCAGCTCTCCAACCTATATGACCAAGACCAGATTCATTGCTTTGTGTTAACTTTAAGGTATGATGGAAATAATCTCCCCATGCTCGTAAATAAACTGAATTTTCCTCTCTTCCAGTTATATCCATACCAACTATATCACCAAAGAAGTGTACTGATTTTTCTAAATCTTTAGTAAGCACTTCTACATGTGCCATTTGTGAAAAATAATGTGGATTTCTTGCCATATCTATTAAAATTTATATGTTTTATTAATAATAATCTATTACAAAAGTAAAGTTGTTATAACCTTCTAGTGAATCAATTACATTCTAATTATATTCAAAATCAATCTATTTAACAATTTAAACAACTAAATTGTTATATTTTTTATTCATTTTACGCAAAAGCACCTCCATCAACAGCCATAGCATGACCTGTAATAAAAGTTGATTGGTTAGAACATAACCAAAGAGCTACATCGGCTACTTCTTGTGGTTGTCCCATACGTTTCATCCGTTGATGATTAATTGCTTCTTCTTTTGCCTCTGGATTATAGGCCAACTTGCGTCGCCCCTCCATAAGCATTGGTGTTTCTATAGCTGTTGGACATATGGCATTTATGCGAATGTTTTTGGTTGCATACTCAATAGCGGCACTTTTTACAATTCCAACCACCCCGTGCTTAGAAGCAGCATAAGGCACATTTTCTGGTTGACCAACCAAACCCGCTGCCGAGGACACACAAACTATGTTACCACCACCCGTTTTTAACATTTCTTGCAATTGATATTTAACACAGTACCAAGTTCCTGTAAGATTAATGTTTATTTGTTGCAACCAAGCATCTTCAGGATATTCATGGGTTGGCAGAGACAAATTACCAGCTATTCCTGCGGAATTAACGGCACAATCCAATCTTCCAAATTCATCAACCGTTTTCTTAACCAAATGTTCAACGTCTTCTCGTTTTGAAATATCACATTTTACAAATATGGCTTTCCCGCCGATTGAACCTATTTCATTTACAACGCGTTCGCCCTGCTCTACATTCACATCGGAAACCACTACCCGACCTCCTTCCTTAGCAAAAGCCATAGCTGTTGCTTTCCCTATACCCGAGGAAGCTCCTGTAACTAAACATACTTTATCTTTAAATCTCATATTCATAATTCTTATAATGACTCACTTCTATTCCGCTACCAATAGGCATGAGGATAGATGTAAATGTTTTCTTGTTAGTTATACTTTTTCTATATGCATTTGTTTCCTTTGTTGAATGTGGTGGCAAAAGCATATTATCACCTAAAACCCAAGCTCCTTTATTTAATTTAGAATAGAACAAATCAAAGCATTCTACATACAGTTCTTTCCAAATATCCAACAACACAAAATCAAAAGTTTCAGTAGCATTTTCTATACTTTCTAGAGCATCTCCTACCCTAAAATCGACAAATTGTATTAAACCAGCTTCCTCTATTTTTTCTTTAGCATATACCACTTTTTCAGGATTATTCTCTAGGGTTATTACTTTCCCTTTATTTGCTCTTGCTGCTTCTGCCAACCAAAGTGTTGAATACCCATAGGAAGTTCCTATCTCCAATATTGTTTTGGCCTTACTGCCTTTTATTAAGGCATTTAAAAACTGGCCAACTTCCCTACCTACGGGAAGTAAAAATTCATCACGCATTTTCATGCCTTCCTCTAGGGGCAATGTTTGCATTAATTTATTTTCAGTTGCTATGCGTTTATGATATGTAGTTAATACGGACTGTACTTTTATGTCAAAATCTATCATCATCTATTCGTATTGCGTAAATTACTTGGTTGATTCGATTAAACTTTCAAAAAAGTCCACTACGATTAATGGAGCATTGATGTCTAAATTTTTGTTTCCAACAATTTTTTTAAAGCGTTCGGGAATGGGCGGGGTATCCTTTAACGGTACAGTATGCCCACCGTTAATAACTTTTATGAGTTCCACTTTTTTGTCGGTGTTATAGCAGGCATATTTGACATGGACAACCGTGGAGTTGTCATCACTGCTATAATCTTCATATTCAATTGTTTCTGACTCAACAGTACATGGCAATAAACTTTTCCAGTATGCTACGGTTTTTTCGGTAGATTGTACCGAACCACGTGTACTATCTTGTCCTATCACTACCCATCCTCCTTCATAAGGATTTATAGGGTCGTTCGTACCATTAATGATAAGCACAGAAGTGGACACGTTTTTTGGTGTACAGTCATTATTAAAATCCTTTGGTATGTTGGCCACAAATGGAGCTATGCCTTTAATTTTCTCAGGCAATTCATAGGCCAATTTGTAGCACATATGTCCACCATTTGAAATTCCGGTAGCAAATACCTTGTTTTTATTTATATGGAATTTCTTGTGGAAATGTGTTATCATTTCTTCAAAAAATTTGATATCATTTACATCTTCTTGATTGGCTTTATAACTGGCATTCATTCTGCAATCATTCCAATGATTTTCATAGCCTAAAGGATAAACTATTATCTGTTTTTTTCTTTCACTTGCAATCCTTTCAAACTCATAATTGGTAAATCTTCGAGTATCCTTTACATTTCCATTTGACCCATGTAAAGCAAATACGAGTGAAGACGAACTTTTCAAATCTTTAGGAACAAAATATTCGAAGGTTCTAGATTTACCATCTATTATTATTGCTTCTTTCCGTAATTCAGTTGGAATGTATGCGGGAATTTCTTCTTGTGCAATTCCATTTAATGAAAAGAATAAAAGGATGAATAGTGCCTGAAAATAGTTAATTTTTACCATGTGATATTCTTTTTTTATTTGATTACTTCAGGAAGTGAATTCCCGATTTTGCTTTATTATATAAATCAATTATGCCTAACGGGTTCAAAATAAAATTCAGAAATATGATTTTCATGTAATTTGGTTCTAGGTTTATCTAAAGTGCCTTGAGTTATGTATTGCGATGTTGGCAAAACAATTCCATTTTGCTCTTTGTAATTTTCAAACTTACTTACCCCTGTAGCCATTGGGTGCGCTTCCCTTAACGTAAACTCTAAGCAACTTATTAAATGAGTGTCTTTATTTAAATAAATCATGTATTGATCATATTCTGGGTTGGGTTCAACACTTTTCCATGTTATAAACAATACATCATAATTAACATTATTAATTGTTTTTTCACCAGCCGAGGCTATTATTGATGCTTCTCTTAAGCGAAACGGCAATTGAAACCAATAACTTTTATATCTGTTTTTATGAAGAATCATCTCATTCATATCTAAAGATTGATTTCCTTCTTTATTAATAGCATAAGATTTATCATTCTTTATTTTCCAAGTATTGTCCTTTTGAGGACCATTTAGTAAAGTAAGCTCACTATTATAAGTTCCCAATTCGCAAACCATACTGAATTTTTGTGGGTTGGTAGTCCAATTGGTTTCATTTCCATACCAATCCGCAGTCATTATAAATTCTCCCGTTTTATAATGATTCCACTTATCAAAACCACCACTTGCATTTTCTAATTGATGTAATAATTCTTGTCCTTTTTCCAATTCCAAGGAATCTAAGCCATCTTTTAAAGCAGCCGTTCGCAAATCTGCTAAAGGCACATTTTTCATTTCAGTCTTTTGCTTTACAGAATTCTCAATTTGTACTTCTTTTTGTTTGCATGAAACCAAAAAGAAAACAATAAGCAGAATACAGCAATTCCATGTTGTGTTTAGAATTTTCATTTATATTATTTTTGTTCAAACTAATTATTAATGTTCCATAACTTCAGGAAATGGTTTGCCATTTAACTCAAAAGGCTTTGCTTCAATTAAAACAAACAAAATCCTGCACACTTCGGTCTCACTGGGGTTGCGCCATTTATGGATGGTACCATTTTGAATGATGATGCCTTCCGGCCCAATGGTTTTGAACACTTTATCATCCAATTCCAATTCTATTTCACCACTCAACACAATGCCATAGTCGATACTGTTGCTGCGGTGCATTGGCGAAGAAGTCCCAGGCAGCATGTCAACCATCCTGATAACGGAACCGCCTTGTAGGGTGGTACCTGCATCGCGCAAACGCCCATCGGTTTCATCGTTGCAATCTGCGGGGACCGTTGCGGTGGTCCAAATTGTGGCCATCGCAGCGTCGCCAGTAGGAATGATTTCTAGCTGAAAGGCATTGTCGTCCACAAAAACAGCCTTACCGTTTTTATCGTGCCCCGTTACTATTCTTCTTGTTTTATTGGCCATCCTGATAAGATTATTTTGTCCCCTTAAGCTTTTTCATAAACTCACTAAAAGCAGGCCTGAAATCAGAAAACAATTCTATCTTTCTATTCTTCAGCATCACTTCGCTAAACATTTTTAAACCAATAGCAAACTCAACAGCTTGCTGTTTGGTTTCAAATAAATCTCGGTTTTTCATCCTTTCGATAATCACAAAAATATTATCGTGATTGTCAAATTCTAATTCTATTGGCTCGTAAACCGTTTCATCTGCCTTTGCTGTTTCTAGCAACTCAAGTTTTATTCTATATTTATTCGTTCTTTTATTCATCATATTTTAATTATCTAAATAATGCGGAAACTCTTTATGCTGCCCTAAAGTTTCCTTCAATTTAAAAGTAAAAAGCACACCTAATAAGGCCATTGTAGCCGACACCCATAAAAATGCAGAAGAGTCTATCTTATCGGATAACACACCTGCAATTGATGGCACTATAACCCCTCCAACTATTTCGCCAACGCCCATAATCAAACCCATAGCCTTTGCCCGTAGTGGTGGCGGAACAGCTTCTGAAGGAATAACAGCGGCAATCATTGCTAAACACCCCATCATAAAATAAGTGATAAACATGGCTGGTAAATGAAACATCGTGCCATTTAAAAAATAGACCGCAAAAGGATAAAGAATACCCAAAAACATGAATATAAACATGATGTTTTTACGACCAAATTTATCGGAGAGCGCAGGCACAATAATAGATGCCAACAACCCTGAAACCCCTAAAAGCCCCATGGTTTTTCCCATTTGGTCTGGACTCATACCTTGCACTTCAACAAAATATTTTGATATAAAAGGTAATGTAGCAAACCACCAACCAAAAACACAGCAAGCCACAGGTATACCCCATTTAACATTGTTGTATTTTAATAATTCTTTAAAATGAATGGATGTATCTTCTTTTTTCCCTAAACTTTCAGCAGTAGATTTTTTTACATAAATCCAAGATAACACACCTAATAACAATCCTGGTATTCCAGCTATATAAAAGGCATTTCGCCAACCTAAATTTTCGGCAATGGCTACTAAAATAACAGGTGCTAAAATAGAACCAAATAAAGCCGAACCTACACCTTGCAATATGCCTGCATTTAATCCCAATCGATTAGCAGACGATTCTTTTTCTACAAAGTTTTGCGCTAGTGGAATTACTGCACCTTCTGAAACACCCATTACAAGTCTTGCTACTAGTAAGCCGGCAAACGACATGGCGATACCCGTACCGAAAGAACATAACGAAAAAACAACTACAGCAGCAACAAAAACCAGTTTCTTTTTGTTATTGGTCTCAGCCCAAGCCGTTGAAAAATAGCTTGAGAATGCCCAAGCCAAAGATAAGACTCCTGCCAAAAGTCCAATTTGGGTATCGCTCAATGGAATATCTTTGACTACGAATGGAATTAAAAAATTAAGAGCTAACCTATCAAAAAACAGGCAACCAAAGACAAGAGACATTAGAGCCACCAGCCCGTTTTCGTATGAGAATATTTTTTTCATCTATTATTATTTATTTGTTTTCAATGGTCAGAAGGTATTCCTAACTATCATTCTCGTTTGGTTTGCTATTTTATTATTAATGGGTATTTACTTTATTATTTTTATTTAGAACTATAGTTACAATAACCCTTTTGTATCTTGATAAAGCAGGTTTTCCTTTGTCGGTGACTTTTAGAATAAAATGAGCCGTTTCTGGTTTTCAACTGTTGGAGCAACAATCGTGTGAATATTATATAGGTTCTCACTAAGCATACAAAAAGATATTGGTTTATTATATGAGCCCACTTCTAGGTATTGAAACCACCAGTATGTCAAACTATCTCCATCAGGATCGGTTGTTCCGCTAGCATCCAAACTAAAAGTTTCGCCAGATTTTACCGTAAAATTTTCAGGGTGCCCCAAAGCAGGTACAGGTGGATGATTAACTTCTTCGAATAATCCTGTACACCAGCTCATTCGAGCTGCAAAATCATTTTGAAAATCATCACGCCAACGCCATAAGGTTACATGATTATTGGTTACCGTCAAAGTATCCTTTTGCATGACAACTCCATAAGCGTTTGGAATTCTAGGTGTAAAGGTGTCATTAACATTGGTCCATATCGATCTACTTTCAGGCTCATATTCTGCACCTCCTCGAAAAATATAAAACAATGGTTCTTTAAATGGTTCGGGGTTGTAAAACTCATATCTTGCTCCCCAGCTTCCCCAATTAGGTATGGCTTCATTGTTTAACCCATTTTGTACTAACATTAGCCATGAAGGTGTATCGCCTTCCATACCATAGGCTACATCTGGATATTCTACTCCCAATGCCCCGTTGCCTTGTTGTATGTTTTCGGCAAGCCATTCGTTACTTATCACATCATTATTTATGCCTTCAACTACTGAATTAATAGCTTTCCAAGTGGCGTCCTCGTAATGTCCGATACTAACAATATAAAACAATTCTGGGAAATTTTTACGTATCCAAATGCCAGTATCATCCTGATCTGAAATGGTATAAATTCGTAATTTACTAATCAGTTTTTTGGCTTCTATCTTGCTTTTGGTTTCCTTTATTTTCCAAAGTGCATGGGCAAGGGTATTGGTTCCACCCCAAACCGATACCCAAACTGGACGTTCGTCATCTTTTTCTAGAATCTTAATTATCCATTGTGAGCCTTCGGAGTCTTTACCTTCTCCCACGCCTTCCATTCCAAATACAGGTAAACCTTGTTTTACCATTCCGGTTAACTTTTCTGCACTAGGAAATCCCAATTCATGTTTTAATAAATTCGGTTGCACATTTCCATAGGCATCAATAATTTTATGAATTGATTCAGGAGCAACCCTTGTTTTTTGGTGAATAGACGTTGTGGCTATTAGTCCTTCTATTTCAATTTGATTAGAATACAACAAAAGACGCACCAAGGTCTGCGAATCATCTGGATCTCCCTCTATATCCGTTAGCACAACTAAACGATGTTTACTTTGATAATTTTGTGCGACTGTTTCGATAGTGAAGATTGCAATAAACAACAACACAGCATGTTTTATATAGATTCTTATGTTTCTTAAAGTATTCATATAAATAGCTCTTGTTTTTTAGTCAATAAGAAATCTTTAAATTAATTCTTAAAACCATTAGATAAACATGTAGGTTGAAAATAAGACGTCAAGTCCGAGCTTCTTTATTTCTTATCAAAACATATTGTTTTAAGAACAACAATCTTTACACGACTTCTTGCCGTTCTAGCAATTATCCCCCTTTTTTTTAAAGAAGGGGGATTTGCTAATTTTTAGTATTAAAATTTATAAGTAGCAGTCAAGAATAAAGATCTTGGCATACTTCCTTGAGAAGAAAATGGTGAGGTAGGATTAGCTGCCACAAATTCGGGTGAAACCCCTTCTCTGTCCAAAGCTGCTGGAAACCCTCCAGTACCAAACCATCCTAATATACCATAAGTATTTAATACATTATTTACGTTAGCTTGTAAGCTTAATTTTTCACTAAAATCATAACCCACCGTTAAATCTACCGTAGTAAACGCTGGCATTTGCCATGCATTTTGATTATTAGCTTGTCTATCACCCATATAGCTTATATTAACCGCTCCAAACAATTTTTCTCCATTATACATGGGGTTAATATTAAACATTAAATAAGGTGTGTTTTCAACTTCATTGCCTGACAAATCAAGAAGCGTATCATCTGATGGTCCGTCATTACCACCAATCCAAGTTGTGAATTGTTTTAATTTAGAGTTTTGAAACGTTGCACCTCCTTTTAAAATGATTTTATCAGTGAATGCATATGACCCATCAATTTCTAAACCTCTTGTTGTATATGTGTTAAACTGAATAGGTGAGTTGTAATTAGTGCCATCAACATTAAGAAAAGCGGTAGTTTCTGAAATATTACTTAATACACTATAAAATGGTGTAATAAATACTTTTACTTTTTCAGAATTAAATTTGTATCCGCCCTCAACTTGTTCTACTTGTTGGGCATAAGGTATTGTATTGTCAATTAAAAATTGTGAGGTTTGATTTAAATAAAAGTTAATATCTGGTGCCTTTTCA
Organism: Flavobacteriaceae bacterium HL-DH10; assembly: GCA_031826515.1. NCBI lineage: Bacteria > Pseudomonadati > Bacteroidota > Flavobacteriia > Flavobacteriales > Flavobacteriaceae > Thalassobellus > Thalassobellus suaedae. The sequence continues at coordinate 4,022,242 of CP134536.1, forward strand.
CCATTCGAATATCTTACATAAAATGCATGATTATCAGCAAACTTATAATTTAACCCTGTTGAAAAAGATGCCGTACTAACCGTTTTGTCTATGCTCAATTCTGGGCCTTCTGTACCTCCAAAATTATCGTATAAAGTCAACGGATTATTATCCCTTCCTGCAGATTCTGCATTTGGAATGCTTTGGCTGTTATATCCCGCAGTTTTAATGCTTTCATGTCTAAAGCCAACATCAAAGTTAAGTTTCTCGCTAATTTCCCATTCCCAGGCTAAAAACCAAGAAAATTGCTCTTTTGTAAACGACGAAATATTGGTTCCTGAACGACCTACATCCATAACGCCATTAGGGTCTGTTACCTCATAGGTGTTACCATCAATGCCAGCTAAAGTAATATCAACTAAGTGGGGTTGATCTTGCATAGTACCAACCGCAATACCGTGATCTTGAGACAAACCTGTTTTTTTCGTCTCGGACTTCGCATAAAAGGCACCAGCAACAAAATTCATGTTATCCAGCTTTTTTGAAAACGTAAAGTTGTCCATAAACTCAGTTGTTTCATCAGCAGCACTACCAAACAATGGTAAAAAGAACAATGAATTATCTTGAACGTTAGCTCCAGGAAAATTATTGTTTGATCCTGGCGTAAAACTTAATGGCGGGCCAAAAGGTACTGTTGGATCAAAGGCTTGTGTCGTGGTACCTAAAACCTGACCACTTACCCTATCGGTAAAAGTATAGGTTCCTTGTTTAAATAATAAATGAGGTATAGCATAAAACAAAAAACTATCAGTAGCAAAAGGAGTTACTACGGCAGGAATATTTGAAGCAAAGTCCATATTTTGATAACGCGCATCATTGGTGATTTTAAATCCGTTGCCCAAATCTTGTTCCCAATTTACACCAAATGCCTGTTGTTGATAGTGCAGTTTATCTTCAGAATTGAAATTAAAACTATCATTCCCATTTATAGGTATATCTAATGACAAACTTGGAAGATAATAAGAATCGGAAGAATTAAATCCATCAACTATGTTCGGGTTAGACCAATTTGAAGTTGGTGTAAATTCTCCCAAAGCATTTTTGTCATTTAATACCTTAGCATATACCTTAACTTTTCCCGAATTATATTTTTTCACCAAATTAGCTCTAAATTGCCCACCATTATTCATAGGGTATCCAGGGTGTCTAGCACCATCGGAGCGTCTGTAAAAACCACTTAAATTATAGGTTAAAGAACCATCCTTAGACAAAGGACCGCCTACATTTACATCTGTTCTGTAATACGGATTTTTAAGATTTCCTTCCATACCTATTTTTGCACGAACTTCTCCTGCAAATTCGCTTCCACCTTCTCTTGTAATATAGTTAAAAATACCACCTGGTGCATTGGCTCCTAAAATAGAAGCCGTACCACCTCTAATAGCTTCAACCCTAGCGGTTCCAATATCAGCTCTTAAAAAACCATCTACACTTGAATTTAAATTTGTAACAGGCAAACCATCTTCTTGTATAGATACATAATAATACCCATTGGCATTATCAGATGATCCTGCCGAAATACCTCTTGAATACACAGTATTCCAAACTTCACCTCTTGCCTGATTTACATAAATACCTGGCATGTTTTTCAATAAATCAGCTGAACTTGTAGGTGCAGTTCTTGCAATTTCTTTTGCTCCCAATGATGACATGGCTACTGAAGATTCCATACGTGTTCGCTTATCAAAAAAACCTGTAATAAGAACCTCGTCTAATTGAGACAAATCTTCTTTTAAAGTAATTAAAAGGTTTTTTGTTTGAGGCAGAGTAATATTTAATTTTTGTTTTGTATAACCAATATAAGATGCAATTAACGAATAGGTTCCTGCCTCTACATTATTAACAGAAAAATTTCCATCAAAATCTGAAACCGCCCCTTTAGATGTGCCTTCTAATAATATAGAAACTCCTGGCAAAGGCATGCCATTCTCATCGACCACTTTACCTGTAATATTACTTTCTTGCGCACTTACTTGACTATTCACAAAGAAGCAAAATATCGCAAAAGTTAATTTAAAAATTGTTTTCATAATTTAATAGAATTAATTAATGTTAGTTATTATTTTATGACTTTTATCATATTTTATTTACATAAATATCATTATGATAAAATTGGTTAAGACAAAATTATAATATAACAATATGTATTGTGAATCAAAAAAAGATAAAAACTATTCAAAATCAATCCATTTAACATATAACCCTTTAGAGTGATTCTTATTTTATTATTTAAAAAATTGAATTAAGCTTCTTAGCTTTGTCAGGCATAGCTTAACAACTAGTTAAAACACATATAAATTAAAATACATTATTTAAGACTTGCTTGCATTGTAATCAATTTAAATATTCATAATCAATTTCTAAAAAGCCATCAACTATTTTTAACCAATATCAAAAAAAAAAAAAAATAATTGTGATCAGAACGATTAATGTAATTTTCGTAAGCCTTGAAATTATCAAAACGTACTTAAACTTATTTTTAGAATTAATCTGCTTTAATACTTCAAAATTTCTTACACTAAAATGATTGCTTCATTTTGAATTTCATCATTTTTGATATAAAAGAATTTAAAACAACAACATATTATCCTTAAAAATTAAAAAACAACAACGGGAGCTACGAATCAATTAATTACTAATACACTCAAAATCAATCCATTTGAGCGTATTCCTTTGGAGTGATTCCTGTTTGCTTTTTAAAAAACCGGGCGAAGTTACTCGGAGTTTGGTCACAAAGTTTCACAGCTATTTCTGAAACATGTAAATCAGAATACTTTATTAGAGATTTAGCTTCTAAAACCATCATTTCCTTTAATAAATCTTGTGCAGTTTTATTAATACTGGCCTTTACACATTTGTTTAAATAATTTGGAGTAATATGAAGTTTATCTGCATAATCCGATATTTGTTTATACTCATAAATATGCTCAGTTAACAATTGCTTATAAGCTTCGGTGATCCTAAAATATGAGTTTTTGCTTTTTTTAGATTCTAAAAATACTTCTTTTTTCACCTCTTCAAATAAGGTTAACAGATAGGAAGCAATTAGGTTTTTTTTTGTTTTTTCTCCAGTTTCATAAAGCACCATTAACCGTTTCAAAATCAATTCTACACTTTGTTGTGTTTCTTTAGATAACTGAACAACTGGATTAGATTGAAATTGAAAAAAAGAAAATCTATCACTTAGGTATTTTTTTGGTAAAAAATCGAAAAGGCTTTCATCAAAATGACAAAAAAAACCTTCAGCATCAATACTCATGGATTTGTGCTGCGTGATTTGAAATGCTGGAAGAAAGAATATAGACCCATCTCCAAATTCATACTTATTCAACCCTTTACTTCTAACGGAAATTCCTTTTTTTAAATATATAAAATCGTGAAATTCCTTACGGTGTGGCAACACCTTAAAATTAGCCTTATCAGTAATATCATCTAATTTATTTACATGGTAGTCTTTTTGTTTGGATTGAGAAACCTTTGGCATCCATTCCGTAGTTTCTCCATGAAAAGATGTTAATTCTGAAAGGTTTAGAGTTGGTATTTTATGTTGATTTGCCATGTCTTATTTAGTTAGCCTTTATCAATATATGAAATTTCAAAACATAAAATATAAAAAAAAGCAATCATATGCCAACCTTAAGCAAAATTTAGTGTTTAGGACCAAAACCTGTTCTCCTTGCAAACTCATCACTCCATGGCTCAACATCGTTGTCTTTTGCCCATTTATTATAAGCATGTTCTAATTCCTTAACAACCTCAGGGTATTCATTGGCAAGGTTTTTTGTTTCTACCCGATCATTTTTTAGGTTATACAATTCCCATTCATTTTTAGGATAGGTTGAAAGTAATTTCCATTCTCCAGACCACACCGCCCTATTGCCAGACCATTCGTGAAATAATTCTCGTTCCTGATTCCATTTATTATTTTGAATTGATGTTATAAAACTCTTTCCTAAAAGTGGATTTGTTGTTATTCCATTATATTCTTTTGGATAAGACACTCCTGCTATGTCCAAAAATGTAGGCAGAAAGTCTATAACATGAACACCGCCTTTCTGAATGGTGTTTTGAGGAATCTTTTCAGGCCATCTTGCTACAAAAGGACTACTTACACCACCCTCATACGGGTTTGATTTATAACTTCTTAAAGGCATATTAGAAACCTGTGCCCAATATTTGGTATACGACTCATTTGAACCACTTGTACCTACAGAACCAGAATTTCGCTTTACGGAAAAAGGATGTTTTGAAAAATCCCAATCGTCTGCACCATTGTCTGATATAAACACAATTAATGTATTATCTAGTTCACCTGCTTCTTCAAGATGCTTAATCAAACGTCCAATATTCTGGTCTAAATTATCAACCATCGCTGAATATACTTCCATTTTCTTAACCCAATACTGTTTTTCATCATAAGTTAAGCTCTCCCATTCAGGAATTGAAGCATCTCTATCCGCATTTTGGTTCTCTGGAAACAGCCCAATTTTTTTAAGGTTTTTCAACCTATTCTCTCTTAACACATCCCAGCCTTTATCATATAAACCTCTATGTCTCTCTATATCTTTTTCCTTAGCGTGAAGTGGCCAATGCGGTGCGTTGTATGCCATGTAAAGAAAGAATGGTTTGCTTTTAGGCTGTTCATCTAAATAGGCTATGGCTTTTGTGGTCAATTCATCTGTTAAGTAAAAATCATCTTTTTCAATTGTATATGGTTTATTACCTTCAAAAAGCCAAGCAGATTTTGGAGGTCCTTTCATAATAGGTTTTGTATCAAAATAACTTAAAGCTCCATCTATAAATCCAAAAAACTTATCGAAACCTCTTTGTAAAGGCCATTGTGATTCTTTATTTCCAACATGCCATTTTCCGCACATATAGGTCGAATAACCCCCTAACTTCATTCCTTCTGCCAAAGTAAGAGACTCTTTATTTAAATAGCCTTGATAGGCAGGCAAACCTAAATCCTTATTAAAAAAACCAATGCCTGCCTTATGTGGGTATTGCCCAGTTAACAAACTGGCGCGCGAAGGCGCACAAATAGCATTGTTGTAGCATCTCTCCAATCGGGTTCCCTCATTGGCCAAACGGTCAATATTTGGAGTTTTTATTTCAGAGCCATAACTCCCTATATCAGAAAAACCCATGTCATCAGCCATGATCAGCACGATATTGGGTTTGCTATTTTTTTTAAGTTCCGGCGTTTCTTTTTTAGACTTAAAAGCATATAAAAATGCTATGGAAACAAAAACTAGACTAGTAATTACTATTTTTTTCATCTTACACTATTATATATGTATCACAATTTAATCGTTTTATACTCAAACCAATCAAAATTGGCTTCAGACTCACCTTTCTTTCCTTTTCCTGTAGCATACAATCCAACATAAACACCTGTAAATCCACCAACCACTTAAGAACTTAGAAATTTTGTATCGACAGATTCCACATTTACATATGCTTTATGGTCTTGCGTATATGAAAAGGCAAACGTAGACTTACTTCCCTCAATTCTTAAAATAACTGCTCCAGGTTGCAATTCAAATGCTTTTGATTGATAATGGGTTGAACCAAATTGGAGCAACACAAACAAAACTCTTTTTTTCCATTATTCTGAACTATAAAATCAAAATGAGAACCATTATTCACTAAGGTCATACCAGCCTCTTCATTGGTATTAATGGGATTAAATACTATACTGGTTTCTGTAAATTATAATTATCCACTTCTGGCACCTGAATATAATTCCAATCCAACCCATTTGTTTTCAATTGGTGTTATTGGCAATGTTGAGTGTGTCATCGCGATACTAACGGTACCATTGCCGTTAACTACTGGCCAACTATTATCCTGCCAAACTACTGGAGCTAAACAGGTTTCCCTGCCCAAAATATGATGGAAACCATTGGTTACAGTTCGGTATCCATGAAAAACCATCCACCATGAATTATCGTGCGCCTGAACCATATCGGCGTGCCCAACCCCTTGAATGGGATACCCTTGACCCGTCCTGTTATCGTGAGTTAAAATAGGATTAGAAGGATTATCGATATATGGTCCCCAAATGCTTTGACTTCTGGCTATGGTTTCAGAATGCCCTTGTTCGGTGCCGCCTTCAGCTGCCATCAAATAATAGAGTCCGTCTTTTTTATAAATATGTGGTCCTTCCAAATATTTGCCGCCAGTGCCATTCCAAATTTTTCTTCCTTCTGAAAGCAATGTTCCTGTTTTTAAATCAATCTGAAACAATTCAAACGTTGATGTTATAACATAAGATTTACCATCATCATCAAAAAACAAATCTGGATCAATACCTTTTGCTTTGAAATATATGGTATTAGACCATGGTCCTGAAGGATTTGTTGCGGTTACATAAAAATTACCTTGACCCATTAAATTTGTAGATAACATGTAAAATATGCCATTATCATACCTAATGGTTGGCGCAAAAATCAAGAGTCCATTAGGAAACTGTTCCTTTCTATCTAAACAATGCCCAATCTGCTCCCAATTAACCAAATCTTTACTATGAAAAACTGGAACCCCAGGAAAATATTCGAATGTACTTGATATTAAATAATAATCATCGTTTACTCGACACACACTTGGGTCTGAATAAAACCCTGGAATTACAGGGTTATTATATGTTGTTTCTTTATTTAAATTTAGATTAGCAGAAAACGAGTTACTATTATCTATACCAGGGAATCCTCCCGAAAGATCTTGTGCTCCGATGGCATTAAAAACCATGAATACACATAAACTGGCAATCGTGCGTTTTCCTAATAAATATCTAATCATCATTTTTTAATTAACTTTCAGCCCTTTTTTCTCTTTCAATATTTTTTGATATTCATAATAGCTTTCCTTTGGAATACGTTCTTGAGTTTCAAAATCTACATAAATAAGACCAAAACGCGCCGTATAACCAAACACCCATTCAAAATTATCCCATCCAGACCAAGCCATATAACCAATTAAATTAGCACCATCTTCTTTTGCTTTAAGGGCAGAATTGATGTGTCTTTTAATAAAATCTGCACGCAACGGGTCTTTAACTACCGGAGTTTCTTTTACATCTTCACCTTCAAAGCCAGCGCCATTCTCGGTTATCATCATTACAGGGTTGTTATATTCCTTTTTTAATCGCATTAATAAATTATATAATTCATCTGGACGAACAGGACCATTATGAGACTTAACTTCATCAGTATTCAATCCCATCCAAGTTGTTGAAAATGGCACTAACGCGTCATATTTCACAAGTGCTGGCGCATAAAAATTTATTCCTAAAAAATCTGGTTTATTATCACCTAAAAACTTTAATTCTTTTTCTGTTGGATTAAATTCCGGTACATATTTTTGAACGGAGTCTTTAACCTGACTTGGAAAGCTTCCTTTTAAAATAGGATCCAGTAAAAACGTATTTAAAAGTTTATCTTGCAACGCAGCAGCCTTAACATCTAAATCATTGCTAGGATCAAATGGCAATGTTGGCGATAAATTTAAAGTAATACCAATAGAACCTTTCAAGCCCTTTTCTTTGTATAATTTCACAGTTTCTGCACTTGCTAAAATTTGACGATATGCTTTGGCATATCCTCGAGAAAACCTTAAAACATCTGCGTCTTTACTTTGCTCTAAATTCATTAAATACTCTGCGACAAGAAACTCTATATAAGGTTCGTTAAACGTAATAAAATAGTTTACTTTTTCACCAAATCTATCAAAAACAACAGAAGCATAGTTTTTAAACCAATTTCCCATTTCGGGGTTTGCCCAACCGCCTTTTTTAACTAACACCATAGGATAATCGAAATGATACAATGTTACTACAGGCTCTAACCCAAAAGATTTACAATCATCTATTAATTGATCATAATGAGCAATAGCCAACTCATTAACTTCACCTGTTCCATCTGGTATAATCCGACTCCAATCCAATGAAAACCTGTAAGCGTTAGCCCCCATATCTTGAAGCAATTTTAAATCTTTTAAATATTGCTCCCTATCATACATATTAGCAGCAACGTTCCCTGTGTGCTTTTCGCCGATAATAAATTTTGTTACTCCAACCGTATTCGTTGCAAAATCCCATTTCGATTCCCCTTTCCCATCTTCTTGGTAACTCCCTTCAATTTGATAAGCTGCACTTGCTACACCAAACAAAAAATCGTTTTTCTCAACAGCATTAGGTTTTACAATGGATTCGCTTTTTTCTTTTTTATTGCCACAAGATGTACTAATAAAGAGTATTGCCGCCAAAACTGGTAAGATATAATTTTTCATTTTTTTAGTTTAATTGATAATTTAAAGTTACTATTTTTTGCACTATTCTATAATTGCCACAGCGCGTGTCCACCCCGCACTTCCTCCTTTTATTTTTGCAGGAAAGCAAGATACCTTAAATCCGAAAGGTGGTAATTGATCTAGATTAGCTAGTTTTTCAATTTGGCAGTATTCCTTTTCAATCCCAACGTAATGCGCCTCCCAAATAATTCCTGGCCTTGGATTTTTTCTATACTCCTCGGCTTGAATGTGCAACGGGATATCCCAACCCCATCCATCGGTACCCATTACTTTTACACCTTGATCTATTAACCAATGGGTTGCTTTTGCAGAAGCACCAACGTGAATCTTAACAAAATCATCATCGTGTATTCTTTTGTCGGCGTCACATCGAATCAATACAATATCAAAAGGTTTCAAGGTATAATTTATATCCTTTAATTTTTCAATTAAATCTTCTGGTTCAAACATATAACCATCAGGTTTATCTGTAAAATCTAAAACCACACCATCGTGAAAAAACCAATCTAAAGGCATTTCATCTATGGTTCGAGATGGCTTTCCTTCACAGGTTGGAAAATAATGATAAGGTGCATCAACATGGGTTCCACAATGACTCGTTACACTTAAAAACTCACCTGCAGGCCCATTACCATCAATAAACACATCGGTAAGACCTTGAAAAAGTTTTCCACCCATTTTTTTTGCACCTGCTTTATGGTCTTCATATACAATTGAAGTTGGAAGCGGTTCTTTAATTTCCTCTGAAATAGTTACTGAAAGATCTATAATTTTCATTTATTTTCTATTTATATTTTATAACAATCTACCACCATCGACGGTGATAATATTTCCTGTTGAAAAGGTTAGCTGTGTTGCTGCCGAAAAAACAGCTTGCGCTACATCTTTACCTAATGCAAACCGACCTAGCGGTGTGTTATCCTTTTGATTTTTTAAAAACACAGGATCCATATTTGTAGTATAATCACCCTCTACAAAACCTGGAGACACAGACACTACTCTTATTTTAGGCGCCAAAGCCCGAGCTAAAGAACGCGTCATGGAATCTAAAGCGGCTTTTGAAGCACAATACGCCACATTACTACCTATACCAAATATCCCTGCTATTGAAGAAATATTTATAACAACTCCTGCTGAATGAGATGACTTTTGAAGTAAATCTTTAAAAGTCCGCACCATAGCAAAAGAACCTCTAAAATTGGTTTGCATAATTTTATCTATCCAATCATCGGTTAACCCCTCTAAATCACTATGTGGTACCGGCGTTGTAATGCCCGCGTTGTTCACCAAAACATCTAGAGCCTTATAATTTTTATCAAAAAAGGTTTTAAACTCCTTTAATTTATCAGTATCAGTTGTTGGCGCTTTAAAAGCTGCATGATTGCCTTTAGGTAAAGATTTAATAAAATTTTCAGCACGTTCGGTATTGGAGTTGTATGTAATAATTACATCAAAACCATATTCAGCAAATTGCCTACTAATTGCCGATCCAATCTCTCCCGAGCCTCCTGTTATTATTACCGTTTTACGCATATTTAATTTTTATAACGTCTAACCCTAATATCTGCCTGCTCTTTATGTCCTGCAAATTTTTCAATTTCACATAAACGTGAACAGTATTCTCCAATCATAGCACTAGCTTCAGGTGTTTTAATTTCTTGATAAGTACACGTTTTCATAAATTTGCCTACCCAAAGACCTCCCGTAAATTTAGCACCGTGTTTTGTTGGCAAGGTATGGTTCGTTCCAATAACCTTGTCTCCATAAGCCACATTCGTATATTTTCCCAAGAACAAGGCTCCATAATTAGTCATATTTTCCAAGAAATATCTAGGATCTTCTGTCATAACCTGAACATGCTCACTAGCTATTCTATCGGCTTCTTCAACTAGCTCATCTACGGTGTCCACTAAAATTATTTGTCCGTAATCTTTCCAAGACACACTAGCAATATCTGCCGTTGGCAATGTTTTTAACTGACGCTCTACTTCTTTTAAAGTGTCGTTAGCCAACTCCTCAGAATTAGTCAACAAAATGGCTGGAGAGGTTGGTCCATGTTCGGCTTGTCCCAATAAATCAGTGGCACAAATTTCGGCATCACTGGTATGGTCGGCAATAACTAAAGTTTCTGTTGGACCTGCCAACAAATCGATACCCACTTTTCCGAATAATTGTCTTTTTGCTTCAGCTACGTACGCATTACCAGGACCGACTATCATATCAACAGGCTCAATGGTTTCTGTACCTAATGCCATAGCAGCAATTGCCTGAACACCTCCTAATAAATATATTTCATCGGCTCCAGCCAAATGCATAGCAGTAACGGTTTCGGCAGGAATTTCTCCTTTAATCGGTGGTGTGCATGCAATAACACGTTTTACACCTGCAACTTTTGCAGTTAACACACTCATGTGCGCAGAAGCCACCATTGGATATCTACCTCCAGGAATATAACAACCCACACTATTTACAGGAATGTTTTTATGTCCTAAAAAAACACCTGGCAAAGTTTCTACTTCAATATCTTTCATTGAGTTTTTCTGGTGCGTAGCAAAGTTTCTAATCTGTGCTTGGGCAAACTTAATATCTTCAATGGTTTGTGGCGAAACACTCGACACAATGTCTTTTATTTGCGCTTCTGTAAGACGAAAACTTTCCGGAGACCATTTATCAAATTTTTCAGAATAAGATCGAACAGCTTCATCACCACCTTCTTTAATGTCGTTCAGCAAGTTTTCTACAATATCCCTAACTTTCCTGTCATTTGATTCTGCTTCAAAAAGCGCTATACCTTCTTTAATTATTCGTTTCATATTTAGTTGAAATTTTATTTATTTAATATAGTAATGCATTTAAAATGTTCGGCCACCGGAGGATTATTAAAAAACGGTGATAAAATTGCGCGCCACTGCACAAACAATTCCGATTCCCGAAAACCGATGGTATGGTCTTCTATAGTCTCCCACGAAATCAAAACCACAAACTTGGTTTTTGTTTCTAAGCAGTGCTGAAATTCCAAGCCCTGAAACCCTTTAGCCATAGACACAACAGCCTTGGCTTCTTCGCAAGCCCCCATAAACTGTTCAATAGAATCTGCTTTAATATCAAAAGTTGCTATTTCTAATATCATATTTTTTTAGCTTTTATTATATTGATCTGAAGTTTAATACACCTATAAAATAATTAAATGATAATTTACAGATATATATTTTACAAAATTGATAAAAAGAAAGATTGATTGAGAATCATTTATATGACATAAATATTCAAAATCAATCATTTAATAAAAACAAACCAAATTTTAAGGCTATTTAGTATTCTATTTTAAGCGTTTACGGTATTACAACTTAAAACAAAAACACCAATTACATGACGTTTTACTAGGAATTCCTGAATTCTCTAGGCGGCACTCCTACTAATTTTTTAAATAATCGAGTGAAGTAAGCAGGATCATTAAAATTCAAAAAATATGCAATCTCTGAAACCGAATAAGATGTATTTAATAAGTATTTTTTTGCCTCACTAATCACAAAACCTTGAACAACCTTTAAAGCAGACTCACCAACAACCGCATGACAAACTCTATTAAGATGCATCTGTGTAATATTTAATTTCTCTGAATATTGCTCGATTGACAAAGGGTTTTGAAGCGATTGTTTAATTAACTTTTGAAAATTTCTAAAATGTATTAATGTTTTATTAGGTGTATTTAATTCAACATATTCATTCTCATAACCTTTTCTGTATAATTTTAAAAACAGTAACTGAAAATACGATTGTAAACACAATTGCCTCTCGACATTATCATCTATAATTTCATTTTTTATTTTTTTAACTAAGTATATAAAATCACTAAATACCTTTTTATCATCTTTAAAAACAAATTGACTCAATTTATTTAATTTTAGATACAACTGCGCATGGTTTTTTAAAATGCTTTCAAAATAATTATCAGAAAAAGTTAAAACATCACCATCTATATTAGAATCAAAACTAAACCCATGCATAATAGATGCAGGAACAACAATAACACATGGACTAGAAATAACTATTTTATTTTTACCAGAAACCAATACACCTTTTCCAGAACGTATTATAAACATCTGAAATAATTCTGAATGCACGTGCTGACTTATTTCCCATGCATATATTTTACTTCTCTTTTCTAAGGATTCAAAATGAATAAAATCCGGAATAAAAGAAGTTTGATTATCCCCGTAAGGTCCCTTAAATTGTAATATAGACTTCATAACATGTTAATATATTACACAATATTTAAAAATACACAAAAAACTATTAAATTTTAATTCACTGTAAATTAAATATTTATATTTATAAACAACAAACAAACACAAACATTATTTTATAAAATGTTAATTTTGTACAATTATAAAATTATTTAATCCAATACCTAATTTGTTTATTTAAATAGTTTTGATACAAACTAAATTAGTATCATGAGTAAATTAATTTATAGTCAATTTGACATGGAAGTACAACCTCCATACTTAGCTCCAGAATACAAATCGACAATACTAAGATCACCTAGTAAACCTTTAATAATTACCAAAAAGACCTTGTCAGAATTATCGGGTCCAATTTTTAAAGATTTTGAACTAGGAAACTTAGATCATGACTTAACAAAAAATGCCATAAAAGATGGCGAACCTATTGGCGAACGCATAGTGGTTAATGGTAAAGTAACTAATGAATTAGGCCAACCTTTGCCTCATACATTGCTGGAGATATGGCAAGCCAATTCAGCAGGGAGATATGTACATAAAGTAGACCAACACGATGCTCCTCTAGATCCTAATTTCTTAGGAGCTGGAAGATGTATGACTGATGCAAACGGAAACTATAAATTTTACACTATAAAACCTGGCGCTTACCCTTGGGGAAATCATTCTAACGCATGGCGACCTAATCATATTCATTTTTCGCTTTTTGGAGGCGATATTTCTAACAGACTCATTACACAAATGTATTTTCCAAATGATCCTCTATTAGAATTTGACCCTATATACAATGCCATTCCAAAAAGAGGAAGAGAATTATTAATTTCAAGTTTCGACCTTTCTGTAACAGAACCAGAATATGCTTTAGGGTATCGGTTTGATATTGTTTTAAGAGGACATAACGCAACACCATTTGAAAACAAATAACTATGACTACAAAAAATAAAATATCACCTCAAACTCCATCTCAAACTGTAGGTCCTTATTTTGCGTACGGATTAACACCTGAACAATATGGGTATAATTTTAAAAGTTGGGTTGACAATAAAATGGTCGATCCTTCAAAAAACCCAAATGCAATAAACATTTTTGGTAAAGTTTATGATGGCGAAGGAAACACAATAAATGATGCCATGATTGAATTATGGCAAAATGATGGCGAAAAGAAACTATTTGGGAGATATGGCACAGGTACCGATGAAGATAATCAATTTTCGTTTTCAACCATAAAACCAAAATCTGTTGATGGTCAAGCTCCCTATATAAATGTCATTCTTTATATGCGTGGTCAATTATTACATTCTTACACACGCATTTATTTTTCAGACGAACAAGAATTAAACCAGACAGATAGCGTTTTAAACTCTATTCCAAATGAAAGAAGAGATACTATAATTGCTAAGAAAACAAATATTGGTTATGAATTCAACATTTATATGCAAGACGCTAACGAAACTGTCTTTTTTAAAATTTAATAGTCAATATTTATGTCTTTATACTCTGAAACATTTTATTCTAATGAAATAAATCAGCTATTCTCCAATAGATCTGTAATAACCAATATGCTAACTGCTGAAGCTACACTTGCAAAAGCACAAGCAGAATTAGGTTTAATACCTGTTGAAGCTGCTGAAATTATTGAATTTAGCTGTAACGTTGAATATATTGACATAGACAAATTAATTACTGACATAAAACTAGGTGGCAATGCAGCTATTCCATTAGTTCAGCAATTAACAAAAGTTATAAAGAATTCAAATTTTGAAGCTTCAAAATATGTTCATTTTGGAGCTACTAGTCAAGACATTATTGATACCGCTTCAATACTATCTATAAAAGAAGTTATCTCATGGATGGAAGATAAATTAATTACTCTTGAACAAGCTCTATTAAATATTACAAAAAAACACCAAAATACAATTATGATTGGTCGCACTTTAATGCAACAAGCTCGACCAATTACTTTTGGATTAAAAACTGCAAATTGGCTAGAAAGTATAACCCGTTCAAAACTTAGATTACAAACTGTTAAAACTGATGTTCTACAAATACAATTAAGTGGCGCTGTTGGTAGCGGCAATAACAATATTACTGACGAGGTTCAAATAAAATTTGCCGAATATTTAAATTTAAGAAATGCCTCACTATGGCAATCGCAAAGAGATGACTTAAATGAATTTGCTAGCGTTTTAGGGATTTTAAGTGGTTCTCTTGGAAAAATTGCTAAAGACATTTCTTTAATGATGCAAACGGAAGTTGGAGAAGCATTTGAAGGCGCACAAGAAGGGAAAGGGGGCTCTAGCACTATGCCTCATAAAAGAAACCCAGTAACATGCGCACTAATATTAAGCAATAGTACAAGAACACCAGGCCTAGTATCTACAATGCTATCTAGTATGATACAAGAACACGAGAGATCTGCTGGGTATTGGCATGCCGAATGGGAAACATTGACTCAATTAATAGGTTTAACATGCGGATCTCTTGAAAAAAGTATTGATTTAATTGAAAATTTAGAAGTAGAAACAGAACGTATGCTCCAAAATATTGAAATAACAAACGGTCTCATTTATGCAGAAAAAGTAGCCTTCGCTTTATCAAGTACATTAGGCAAAATGCAAGCACATGAAGCTATTAAAAAAGCATGTAAACTATCCATTTCTACTGGAAAGCATTTAAAACAAATAATTATAGAAACGCATACAGAAATAGATAATATTGACGAGCTATTTCAACCTGAAAATGCTATTGGAAATAGCATAAAATGGGTTGAAAAAATAATATATAGGTATTCTTAAATTTAATTAAAAGTTTCAACATAAAACTAAATAAAATGTCTAAAAAATACACCACATTCACCATGAATGAATCTTTTCCAATGAATGCATGGTATGCAGTAGCTTGGGATACAGAATTAAAACATGAGTTATTACCAAGAGTCATTTGCAATAAACCGTTAGTGCTTTATCGTAAAAAAGATGGCACTCCTGTAGTTTTAGAAGATGCCTGTTGGCATCGTTTACTTCCTCTATCCAAGGGGAAATTACGAGGAGACACAGTAGTTTGTGGTTATCATGGTTTAGAATTCAATAACGAAGGACAATGCACATATATGCCTTCTCAAAAAACTATTAATCCTTCAGCTTGTGTGCGCTCATATCCTGCTGTAGAAAAATATCGTTTTATTTGGGTGTGGATGGGCGACCCTGCAGTTGCAGACAGTAGTAAAATACCAGACATGCATTGGAATAATGATCCTGAATGGGCTGGTGATGGTAAAATGATTGAAGTTAAATGTAATTATAGATTGGTAATAGATAATTTAATGGATCTAACACATGAAACTTTTGTTCATTCTGAAAGTATTGGTGATCGAAATGTAGCCGAGGCTCCTTTCGATGTACATTATGATGAACATACAGCTACAGTAACCCGTTGGATGAAAGGCATAAAACCACCACCATTTTGGCATGGTCAATTAAATAAAAAAATAAAATATGACGGCTTAGTTGATCGTTGGCAAATTATAAAATTTGAAGCACCTTGCACTGTAAATATAGATGTTGGTGTTGCCGTTGCAGGCACTGGTGCTCCCGAAGGGGATAGATCTCAGGGAGTTAATGGTTATGTATTAAATACCATTACACCTTCTACTAATCAAACATGTTATTATTTCTGGGCCTTTAGTAGGAACTATAATCTTAAAGACCAAAGCAATACCACCGAACTAAAAGATGGCGTAGCTTCAATATTTGCACAAGACGAAGACATCCTTGAAGCTCAACAGAAAGCTATAAACACAAATCCAACGCGAGAATTTTATAATTTAAATATCGACGCTGGAGCTATGTGGGCTAGAAGAATTACAGACAAAATGGTTAAAAATGAAAATCAAGACTAATGCGATATAGAAACACTTGGGTTAACGCTACTATTACCAATACCGAATTGATAGCTAAAAACGTCGTAAAAATACAGTTAACACCAGAAAATGGTGCTAAAAAATTCACTGTTGGTTCACATATAGATGTTTCTTTTTTAATAAATGGAGTCACAGAAATTCGAAGCTACTCTCTGGTAGGTCAATATAACCCAAAAGAGCCCTATTCAATTGCTATAAAACGTCTACCCTCAAGTCGTGGTGGATCAAACTATATGTGGTCTTTAAAAAAAGGTAGTCAAATAAAAATTTCTCAACCTACCAATCATTTCGAATTAAAACACAATGCTAGTGATTATTTACTTATTGCTGGAGGTATTGGAATCACTCCATTATTAGGCATGGCAGAGCAATTGCACTCCAAAAAAGACATCAATTTACGGATGTTGTATTTAGGACGAAACGAAGAAGAAATGCCTTTTGCTGAACATTTAAAAACCCTCTTAGGAGATAGACTAGAACTACATTACAGTGATGAAAGCGGGTATTATGATATTGGTAAACTCAACTCTATAGCAAATAACCAGACGCAAATATATCTATGCGGACCTTTATTACTTATGAACAGCGTTCGTAAAATATGGGAAGCAAGTCCGTTTGAAAATGCACATTTACATTTTGAAACATTTGGAACTACAGGTTTATTTTCACCGCAAAATTTTACAGTAAAAATTCCACGTTTTAACAAAGAATTTGTTGTGGGTGAAAACCAAACCTTATTACAAGTTTTAGAAGAAAATAATTTAGAAATCATGTACGATTGTAAAAAAGGGGAATGTGGCTTATGTCAAGTTGATATATTGGAATACAAAGGCGATATAGACCATCGTGATTTATTTTTTAGTGAAGAAGAAAAAAGTAAAAACTTAAAAATGTGCGCTTGTGTGAGCAGAGTTGCCAATGGACATGTTGTAATTGACACCGCTTACAGAAGTAACATTTAACATAAAAAATGAAAACTAATTATAAAATTCAAGGCACGCCGAATAGTCCCGTATTGATGTTTTCTAACTCATTGGGTACTGATATGAGTATGTGGGATGAATTAATTCCTTACCTACTTCCATATTTTAGAGTTTTACAGTATGACACACGAGGTCATGGCAGTAGTGAAGCAACACAACACCCATATACTATTTCTTTATTAGGTCAGGACGTTATAGATTTATTAGATAAATTAAATCTTGACAAGGTGTACTTCTGTGGTCTTTCTATGGGCGGCTTAATTGGACAGTGGCTTGGGATAAATCACCCTGACCGCTTATTAAAACTTATTATAAGCAATACCGATTCTAAAATTGGAAATAATCAAGGTTGGAACGATCGCATAAAAACAATTTCAGAACATGGAATGAGCGCCATTATTGACAGTACATTAGAAAGATGGTTTACTGATAATTTTAGAAAAACAAATTCTAGCACAGTTGAACAAACCAAATCTATGTTTCTAGCTAACAATACTTTGGGATACACAAACTGCTGTGCCGCTGTAAGAGATGCCGATTTTAGAGAGACACTAAAAAATATTTCAACAGAAACGTTAATCATCACTGGTAATGAAGATACAGTTACTGGTGTTAATGCAGCAAATAAAATGGCTTTAGAAATCCCAAATTCAAACGTTGAAATCGTAAATGCTCGGCATTTATCCAGTACAGAGCTTCCCGAAATATATTCAGAATTACTTATTAATTTTATTATTGGAAACAATGTTTTTGATAGAGGCATGCACGTTAGACGCACCGTGTTAGGGGATACTCATGTAAACAGATCAAACTCAAATAAAAATAACTTTAATAGTGAATTTCAAGAATTTATTTCCAACTACGCATGGGGCGAAATCTGGACAAGACCGGGATTATCTAAACATAATAGAAGCTTAATTACACTCGCGATGCTAATAGCATTAAATAGAACGCCCGAATTTAAAATGCATCTTAGAGCCGCTTTTAATAATGGTGTTACTAAAAACGAAATTAAAGAAGTTATTATGCAATCTGGTATTTACTGTGGTCTTCCAGCAGCAAATGAGGCAATTCACATCGCAGAAGAAGTATTTAAAGAATTAGGATTATAATATTAGTAAATGAAAACAATTAAAACACAAGTTGGCATCATTGGTGCTGGACCAGCAGGACTGGTTTTGGCGCATTGGTTAAAAAAACACGGCATATCTTCTGTAATATTAGAACTACGTTCTAGGGAATACGTTGAAGGCAGAGTACGAGCAGGATTGTTAGAACAGAATACAGTAGATATTATTAAACACTTAGGTTTAGGAGATCGATTAGAAAAGGAAGGCATTGAACACGACGGGGTATACCTGAGTTTTGATGAAGAACGCATTCACGTACCGTTTTCTGAACTTACAAACGGAAGGAAAATCACTATTTACGGACAACAAGAAGTTGTTAAAGACCTTACAGATATCTGGCTGGAACAAGGTGAACAACTCTATTTTGAAACAGGAGCTAAAGAGATTGTAGATTTTGATACAGATAGTCCGAAAATTCATTTTGAAAAAAATGGTGAAGCAGGCATTCTAGAATGCGATTTCGTAGCCGCTTGCGATGGTTTTCATGGTATTGGCAGAAAAACAATGCCAAAGGATAGTTATAAATCCTATGATATCACCTACCCTTTTAGTTGGTTAGGTATTCTAGCAAATGTAGCCCCTTCAACAGACGAATTAATTTATGCTTATCATGAAAACGGATTCGCATTACATAGCTTGCGTTCAGAAACCGTAAGTCGTTTGTATTTGCAAGTTGATAATGATGAAAATTTAGACGACTGGCCTGATGACCGCATTTGGAAAGAGCTTTCTACCCGCTTAGGAACCAAAGGTTGGAAGCTAAAATCGGGCCCTATCTTCGATAAAAGCATCACACCCATGCGAAGTCATATGATTGATAATCTTCAATCTGGAAGGTTGTTTTTAGCAGGTGATTCTGGTCATATTGTACCTCCAACAGGTGGAAAAGGATTGAATCTAGCCGTTGCAGATGTTAAACATTTGGTAGATGGATTTGTAGATTTCTACAAAAATAACACCACCGAATTCCTTGATAATTATACCGAACAAGCCCTGAAAAGAATTTGGAGAGCACAAGATTTTTCAAACTTTATGACAACACTTTTTCATAAACAAGATAATCATGGTTCGTATACTTACAGATTACAAAAAGCAAAAATAGATTATATAAAAATGTCAAAAGCCTATAAAACAACCATTGCTGAGAATTATGTTGGATTGCCTTTTGAATCGTTTGAATCATAATATTATATAAATGAAAGAAGTACCACAAATAACCGCAAAAGAGGCTGCTACCTTAGTAAAAGATGGTGACATCATACTAGGTGGTGGTTTTGGCATGACCGGAAATCCGGTGCATGTCATTCATGCATTGGCTGAAACAAAAACAAAAAATTTAACATTTATAGCCAACAATGTGGGTGAACCTAACATGGGTGGTGGCCGTTTATTAAATAATGGGCAATTAAAAAAAATGGTGGGTTCGTTTTTTACATCTAATCCTGAAGCCGTCAAAGCCGCACAATCTGGAAGCATTGAATACGAATTATTGCCTCAAGGCACTCTAGCTGAAGCCATTAGATCTGGAGGTGCTGGTATTGGTGGCTTTTATACACCAACTTCGGCAGGAACTTTAATTGCAGAAGGAAGAGAGACCAAATACATTAACGGTAAAGAACAAGTTTTTATTGAAGGTATACGAGGTAATGTGGCAATCATCAGAGCTTGGAAAGCAGATACTTCAGGCAATTTACAGTACCGAATGACCGAGCAAAACTTTAACCGAGCCATGGCTACGGCAGCTGATATTGTAATTGCTGAAGTTCAGGAAATTGTTCCTGTAGGCTCTCTAGACCCCGATGAAATTCACACTCCTGGTTGTTTTATAGATTATTTAGTTGTAAAGAAATTATCTGAAGAAGATTTAGGAACTTCAGCTTCTGTAGGATTGTCTAAAGTCATTGATGAGAAGCGGATGAATATGGCTAAAAGAGCTTTCGCTGAATTAAATAAAGGAGATGTTGTAAATTTAGGTATTGGCATTCCCACTTTAGTTGCTGATTTGATCAAACCTGAAGACGGCATTATTTTACATACAGAAAATGGGATGTTAGGCGTTGGCCCAGAACCAAAAGATGGTAAAGGTGCTATGTTTTATCCGGTAAACGCAGGTAAAGTTCCAGTTACAGCATTACCAGGAAGCAGCTATTTTGATAGTGCCGATAGTTTTGCCATGATACGCGGTGGGCATATCGATGTTGCCATAATGGGAGGATTAGAAGTTGATGCCTCAGGTAATCTAGCCAATTGGTCCGTTCCAGGAAAGCCTTTATTAGGAGTTGGAGGCGCCATGGATTTAGCATCAGGTGCTAAAAAATTAATTATAACTTTAAGTCACTCAGATAGGTCTGGAACATCAAAAGTAGTAAACAAATGTACCTTACCTATTACTGATTATAATTGTGTAGATATACTAATTACCGAATTAGCGGTTTTTAAATTTATTGATGGCCAATTAACTCTAATTGAAATTTTACCAGGAAGTTCACTCGAAGAAATTAGAGCTAAAACGGAAGCTAAATTTATTGAAAAACTTAATTAAAAAAAAATGAGAGAAGCCTTTATAGTTGATGCATTAAGAACACCCATAGGAAGTTTTAAAGGGATTTTAGCTCCCGTAAGAGCAGATGATTTAGCTGCTATTCCGATAAAAGCATTATTAGAAAAGTATCCAAACATACCAAAAGATGCCATTGATGATGTTATTTTGGGTTGCCATAATCAAGCAGGAGAAGACAACCGTAACGTTGCTCGCATGGCTTTGTTATTAGCGGGTCTACCCTATTCTGTACCTGGAGAAACAATTAACAGACTTTGCTCCTCTGGGATGTCGGCTATCATTCATGCCAATAGAGCCATAAAAGCCAATGATGGCGATCTATTCATTGCTGGTGGTATGGAGCATATGTCTCGTGGACCTTTTGTGATTTCAAAAGCATCATCGGCTTATGGGAATGATTCTAAGATGGAAGATTCTAGTTTCGGATGGCGTTTTGTAAACCCCAAATTACATGAGTTGTATGGAACAGATGCTATGGGAATCACTGCAGAAAATCTAGCAGACATGTTTTCTATTTCCAGAGAAGACCAAGACTTGTTCGCGTTCAATTCTCAAATGAAAGCAACTAAAGCCCAAAAAAATGGCGTTTTGGCTGAAGAAATTATTTCTGTTGAAATTCCTCAAAGAAAAGGAAATTCTATTATTGTTGATACAGATGAATTTATAAGACCAAATACAACCCTAGAGACTTTAGCAAAACTTCGTGCCGTTTTTAAGAAGGACGGCACTGTAACTGCTGGTAATGCCTCTGGATTAAATGATGGTGCAGCTGCCATGTTAGTGGTTTCAGAAGAAGCACTAAAAAAATACAACTTAAAGCCTAAGTCTAGAATTGTTGCGTCTGCAGTTGTTGGTGTTGAACCAAAAATTATGGGAATCGGTCCTGTAGAAGCAACTAAAAAAGCACTAAAAAAAGCAGGATTAAAACTTAGTGACATGGATGTTATGGAATTTAACGAAGCATTTTCTGCACAAGCATTGGCTTGTACAAGACAATTAGGATTAGACGATAATGACCCTAGAGTTAACCCCAACGGAGGTGCTATTGCTATTGGTCACCCATTAGGAATGTCAGGCACACGAATTGTTCAAGCTGCTACAAACCAATTAATCCGTTCAGGAGGAAAATATGCGTTAGCTACCATGTGCATTGGTGTGGGTATGGGATATGCTGTTATTATTGAAAATATCACTGTTTAGATCATAATTTCTATCATTTAGCTAATGAAGTACATAAAAAAAAGATTCGAATATAAAAAACTGATCGAATATAAAAAGAGGAATAACCTATATGATTATTAACACCATAGCATTCACTCTTATGAATGCTATGGTAAAATATTTAAAACACATTCCTTCCATGGAACTTGTATTTTTTCGCTCTGTAGGTTCTAGTATATTGGCGACCAGTTATCTTTTAAAGCATAAAATCCCTCTATTTGGCAACAAACGTAAATTATTGATTTTAAAAAGTATTTTAGGATTAATGGCTATGAGTCTTTTTTACCTCCCTAAAATATTTACCAATTGGCATTGCCGTATCATTACGTTATTTGGCACCAATTTTCACAACTATTATTGCTGTATTTTTTTTAAAGGAACGGATACGTTTTATACAATTGTTTTTTATAATACTGGCCTTTACTGGTGTACTAATATTAAAAGAATTTGGGAATGATGTAAATATTTATGGTCTGGTTTTAGTATTATGCGCTTCCGTTTTAAGCAGTATTGATTACGTTATCGTTAGGAAAATAGGATTATCCCATGGTTATTGTAAATTATTTTATGGTTTTTTCAACTATTGTGGCCTTACTATTTTCATTAAATCATTGGGTACCCCCAGTGAATGGCAAAGAATGGCTTATCTTAATAAGTCTTGGTATTGCTGGAAATTACGGACAACTATATGTGACAAAAGCCATTCAGATTGCAGCCATCCATATTGTAACCCCAATAAATTATTTAGAAAGTGTTCTTGCCATTATTATTGGCATTTGTTGGTTTGGAGAGGGGTATGGCTTTTTTAGTATTTTGGGCGTAACAATAATTATTGCAAGATTAGTATTCAATACTTTGTATAAGCAAAAACTCAAAATTTAAATCTTTATTAAAATAAAATTTCTAAGATGAAGGCCTATATAAAATTTGAAAGGTTATTTGCAAAGTCTGATGAATTTGTCATTTTTATACATAATGTTTAAAATTATGTATAGAATTATAAAGTAATCAGACGGTGGACTTACTACATTAGACTGGACAAAAAGTTGTGAGATTTAAAGTTGCATAAATTAACTTTGAATCATAAAAAAAAGAAACAGAAATTACAGCACATCATTTAAACAAAAGGCAGTAGAATTAAGCTATGCCCGTGGTCATGTTAAACAAGTTTGTAAGGAACTGGATATTCCTTACTCCGTACTGCACCGCTGGCGACGAGAATCCCAAGATTATGGCAAGAACAGTTTTCCAGGTAGAGAGGTTCCAAAATTGACAGATGAGCAAAAAGAAATAGTACGACTAAAGAAGTAATTAAAGGATATATCGGAGGAACACGAGATCTTAAAAAAGGATAACTTTATAGAAGTTTTGGAAAATTAAACAGTTCTAAACAAGGGAAGCCTACAACTTATGAAAACACAAAATGAACACTGGCGAAAAAAAACAGCCAAAAAGCAACTTTAGAAACCAAACTTTTAGTCGTTGGCCAAATTCTAAACGATCCAATATATAATTTATACCCTATAAGGTACAAATACATCAATATAAAAATATTTACACCCTTTGAGGTATAATTATAAAATATTTTCCTATATTGTACCCATAAAGGTATAATAAAATGGAATGGATTAGAGATAATACAATAGCCCAATTTGTAAGGGATAGACGTAAAAAAGCAAATCTAACGCAAGTAGAATTATCAGACTTCACAGGTGTAGGCTTGCGTTTTGTACGCGAACTCGAACAAGGAAAACCAAATGTAATGACCGATAAAGTAAATCAAGTATTATTATTTTTTGGGCACACACTAACACCAACACCTATAAGCGATGAGACAAGGAGAAATCTGGGTAAATAAAACCTTAGCTGGTATATTAACCGAGGACGATAATGGCTATCATTTCAAGTATGACAAAGCATACCTAGGAAATGAAAGTGCATTAGCAGTGAGTTTGACGTTACCTTTACAAGAAGAACCGTTTAGTGCCGAACACCTATTCCCTTTCTTCGATGGTTTAATTCCAGAAGGTTGGCTATTAAACATTGCACATAAAAATTGGAAAATAAATCCAAGAGACCGCATGGGCTTATTATTAACCATATGTAGAGATTGTATTGGCAATATTAGCATTATAGAGAAAGTATGAACTACTGTTTAGCATGTCATAAAAAACTAGAAGATGGTGACATAAACTACCATCAAAAATGTCTAACAGCATTTTGGCAAGAAGACACGCCTGTACTAAAATTAGAATATGAGATATCCCAAATCGAAGCGTTGGCAAAAGAAAACGTAGCACAACGCATCATTGTTACAGGCGTACAACCAAAATTATCATTAGGTTTTACACAAGAAAATGCTCAAAATAGGTTAACCATTGTAGGTGCATTAAATGGCAGGTATATTTTAAAACCACCATTTCATATGTATCCACAAATGCCAGAAATTGAGGCGCTATCTATGTTATTGGCAAAAGCTTGCGGTATAGCAACAGTACCCTTTTTATTAATCCCATTAAAAGATGGCGCTTTAGCCTATTTAACCAAGCGTATAGATCGTACAGCCAATAACGAAAAGTACCCAATGGAAGATGCTTGCCAA
The DNA here is from genome assembly GCA_031826515.1 of Flavobacteriaceae bacterium HL-DH10. Classification (NCBI taxonomy): domain Bacteria; kingdom Pseudomonadati; phylum Bacteroidota; class Flavobacteriia; order Flavobacteriales; family Flavobacteriaceae; genus Thalassobellus; species Thalassobellus suaedae. The sequence goes on from CP134536.1 coordinate 4,047,247, forward strand.
TTCACAGAGCGACTCACAGAACATAAATATCGTGGTTCATACGAGCAAATAACAAAGGGCATTATAACCTATACACAAAACCCATTACTGGATGCTGTAAAATTTTATGAGCAAGTTATTGTTTCTTTCCTTATTGGAAATAACGATATGCATTTAAAAAACTTTTCACTCATTGCAAAAGACAATAAACATTATGCTTTGGCACCAGCCTATGATATGGTAGCGGTTAAATTATTAATTCCAGAAGATCAAGAGGAATTGGCTCTAAACCTCAACGGAAAAAAGCGAAAAATTAAACGTCTAGATTTTAACGAAGCCATGGCCAAAGCACAAATACCTGCAAAAGCGATTGAAAACCTATGGAATCGTATAGAAAGAGGTATGCAACAGTGGCTAGGTTTAATAAATAATAGTTTTTTAAGTTTAGAACAAAAAGAAATATTTAAAGAGCTCATTGAAACAAGAGCTAAACAAATAAATTTAAGTTTTATTAATAACAAGAATAATGATTAGAACTTTATTAACTTATTAAGACTGATGAAATAATGAGATTTTAAAAAAATTCAAATTCCAAATAATCCACTTGATCAATATAAAACATTTATTGACACTCTAGATAACCAAATCCAACTAAAACTATCCATTTTTTATTTAGAATGAACATAAATTAAGTTGCGGTGCGTAACTAGGTGCGTATTAAAAACATGATGCTTTTAACATACTATAAACATTGGGGAAAATAGTTTTTTGGATAGTTCCTCTTTCTCCGCTTAGAGATTAACAAATCTCACCAAAAGCCGATAAACACTATGTTTATCGGCTTTTTTAATTTTATTTAATACCAAATAAATTCATATAATATCAAACAAAAAGTGCGGGATTCGGTGCGTAAATTTCTAATTAAAAATACGCACCGAATAAATCTTTAAACGGATCAAGATCAATTGTTGTGTTTAAGCGAGTATTGTTCTTAATCTAAAAAGGAAAAAGTTTAGATTTTTGATACCTCTAATCCTGATAGTTATTGGGAGTTGTATGGATGCTTTTATTTTAGTGATGAAAGACTCTACACAAGCATTAGTACTTCTATTTAGGATTGACTTATGATTTATGGTTATAAGCTTTGAATCCTGTTTGTTCTACATCTTTGTACCAATGTGCAAATTTGGCATAAGCAGTTTGAATAGATGTAGCAGCAAATATATTTCTTATTCCTTGTATTAAACTAAATGAAATTTAGAGGATAGAAATGAGAGGTACTACAGTTAATTATGACCAACAATAATTTTAATAGATTGATTATTTAATCTTAGAATATAAATCCCATTCGATATATGTTTAACAAATTTAATTTTTGAAATTTTAGTATCTTCATTAAATTCTAATTCAATACTTAAAAATCTTCCATTTATATCAAATAAAGAAATATCATCATTTTTAGAAGTATTAGTTATAAAAATCTCGTTAGAATTGTTTGAAATCGGATTAGGATATACTATAGCTTTATTTAAATTGTAATCATCAATTTTCTTATTATCATCAAAATATTTAACACCATAGTAGAAAGCCTTTTTTCCTATTTTTTCTCCTATTATTCTACCAGGTATATCATCTAATGGTGGATGAATACCTCCCCAAATTCTTGACAAACTACATTGATCTGAAGCATCGCGATACGTTGCCCATTGCAATTTCACATCTACCGACGGACCTTCTTCAAATACCAAAAACTCATTCTTTTTTGCCAAAAACTCACCCATACCTCCTGGAAAATAGGCATCACCTGTTAATAAGGTCATTACTTCGGCTGCAGCTCTTGAATAGGTGGAATGCCCAGAAACATAGCCTGCAAATGGGGGTGTTACAAAAGTGGGACGTTGGTATGGCCACCAATTCTCTGCTAGTATCCAACCTACTCCTGCTTCATCTACTTCTGGATTATTAATATAATCATGTCCTTTCCAAGAAAACAGCTTGATTTTACCAAGGTTTTCATTAGAATCACCCACCAATGGGTCACCTTGTTCTATCAGCTCAATATAACCTTCTTTTAATGGGATTCCCGAAATATCAAAATTTCCCTTAGTTTGATCTGTACATTGCCCTTTTGCACACATATATCGTATGGCAGAAATAGGTCTTATATAATCATACCATCCTTTTATACTCCATGATGATATAGCTGCATCGTGCATGGCTCCACCAAGTATAAAATAGGCTTTCACATCCCATTCTAAATTTTCTAAAATATCGCCTTCACCTTTAAATTTCTTTTGAAATAATTCGTGGTCATTTACATAATTAAGAATCGTAAACCAATGTCCTGGTGGTGTTTCTGAATCTGGACCATCTGCCCAGAATTCTGCTAGTACTCTGGTATAATCACCTCTTGGTACTATTTGTGCTTTATAGGGTGTATTTGTATATGGGTTTACATCATAACCATCTCCTATATCCCCACCGCCTTTTTCATTATAAAAACTTTTATAATCAGAAAACTGTTGTGGAAATTGATTGGATGAAATATTACCGATAGATTTAGGAGAAACATCCCATAGTACGCCATCTCTAGGGTCTAGATGCGAACCCCATTTTGAAACCATAGCAAATGCCCACTTATAATCATCACTTAAAATTGAAGGCGGAGTTCCTGGGTCATAATAAATATGATAATCATTTCCAGATCTATTATAAGTAGTCTTGTCAGCATCTTCAAGTGAAAAAGGATATACATTTCCCCATTCCGGACTTAAAAAACTTGGAGTAGCCCCGCCTATTACATTACCACTTTGGTCTATAAATGAATTAAAACTTAAAGGTTGCCATCTGTTAGGGTTTATCTCAACTATATTTGCTGGCTGAGACAGGTTTAATGGTGTATTTACAGGTTCGTAATAAAGATTCTCGTAATGGTTTATTTCGTTTGAACCATCATGCAAACCATAACTGATAATTTGATTCGCTATATAATTACCCAATGCTATGGGATTACCATTTGTATAATCAGTTTCAGTCATCAACGTATCATAACCCAATTTATTCATAACAGCATCTATGATATTTTGAGATAATACAGGATTTGGTGCTTGCTTAAAACGTTCAGATAAAAGCCTGTATGCCGCATAACTTATGGTTTGTTTTCTCGCTTCCTCTAAAATTTCTGTTGTTTCAAAACCTTTAAACTCACTTTGAAAACCATGTATGGTTTGCCCTAATAAATATGGGGTTGCCTTTTCATCATAAACCGCCCAAGCATCATACATGGCAATACTTGTGTGCAATAAATTTCTAGCATGAACAGTAGGTCGTGCATAATCCTTTCTGATTAAAGACAATAAGGTTTCATTCCACAATCGGGCTACTGACTGTTCTTTAATAATAACTTCTTCTTCCAATAAATTAACAGATAATTCTACCAATTCGCTTATACAAGTACCATTTGACTCCATAAGAGTAACTTTACCTGTATCGCCTGTACCCCATTGTATAATGATGGAATTCTCGCTTTGCTTATCTACAATTTCACCACCAACAACCTGCCAATCTAATGATATTCCAGATTTCAAAGGATACGTATAAAGTTCAATACTATTTTTTTTAGCTTTTATACTACCTGTAATCTTACTTGCTTTTAAATAATTACAAACACCTGTACTAACTACTGCATTTGGATTAAAATTACATGCGTTAGGATCTGTACAACCGTAAGGTTTTATACTAGGCTGAATATCGAGGATCTGATAACCATTACCTTCTATAGCTTTAATAGTCTTATCAGCCGGAATATTAGAATGCAATTCAACCAATCCAGATGGCCAGGTTATTTTAAGCTCTAAAATTTCGGTATCGGCACCTAAACCAAAATGCACAGGTTTTAAACTTTGAGATAAAAAGCCCTTTCCTGAATAATATCTGTGTAAAGACCCTTTCTCTGTTTTAATTGAAAGTTTCGTTCCTATCGCATCACGATTTGAAGTTGTCCCCTCTAATTTTACCTTAAGCCAATGTAATTCCTGACTGGGTTTCACGAAGTCGGTTATTTTATTTTCATAGAAATATGCCCCTGTATTATTATTGGTTACAAAAACATCCAAATCACCATCATTATCATAATCAAAAACGGCTTCAGAAACACTTATTGTAGTTTCTCCCAACTTCACTTTTTCTGAACTATCAATAAATCTAGGATCATTATTATTTAATAAATTTTCGTAATATGTATTTTTAAAAGCACCAGAACTTCCATATTCAAAACCATTTACAATAAATAAATCTTCATCTCTGTCCAAATCAAAATCTGAAAAGGTCACATCCCAAGCCCAACCTGTATTATAAATACCTAATTCCCTTCCTTTATTAACAAAAGTGTTATTTCCTCTATTCTCTAAAAGGGCATTATCTCCTATAGCTGTGATATAAAAATCAAAAAAACCATCATTATTATAATCTCCAATCGCTATGCCCATATTATTATTAGAAAAATTTAAACCATAAGAAGCCGATTTTTCGGTAAATCCAATTCCGTTATCGTTTATAAACAAATCGTCTGTTTGTGTGGTATAATCATTAGCTACATATAAATCTAACCAACCATCATCATTAAAATCAAAAGGCATGCTCTGATAGGAAAGTTTATTGTTTACTACACCTTGAAAGATACTACTAACATTGGTAAATGTTCCGTTCGCATTATTTTTATAGAAACGATTTCCTTCACAATCTGAACCCCAATCGGAAATATAAATATCAAGATAACCATCTTTATCAAAATCGAACCAAGTAGCTCCTGTATTAACACATGTATTATATTTTTGAAAACCAGCCGCAATAGTAACTTCTTTAAAAACTCCATTCGATTCATTATGAAACAATTGAATTTTATTTATGTGTGTCATGAACAAATCTGGGAAACCATCATTATCATAATCACCCCAAAAAGCACCATATTTAAACCCGTTTAATGCTTGAGTAATTGCTGCTGCTTCTCCAACTGGAAATAAATCAACTAGTCCTGAATTATCTGTAACATCGGTAAAAGTTCCATCATTATTATTACGAAATAATAGGCTATGACTTTTATTTACACCTTGAATATCTTGGGCTTTTGCCACAACAAATAAATCTAAATCCCCATCTTGATCATAATCGGCAACAGATACACCATTATTTTCCTCAACAGAGCTTAATCCTGCATAGGATTCAATATGCTCAAAAGTTTGAGCGATTAAAATATTTACTTGTAAAAAACAAACCGATACTATTAAATAAACAAAGTTATCTCTTAACATGCACTTCTATTTTTAAACTCGAAATTAATCTAACATGAAACACTTTAGGAATTAAAAGTTCCTTTTTAGCTTGAAACTTAGTAGCTACGTAAACTAATATTGATTACTTATAAAAATAATTATAAATTAATTTAATCCGCTGTATTTTGCATAAAATCTGGAAAACCACTTTCAGTCCATTGTACTACTCGCGCTCGAGTGGCGCGGTTAGGGTCGGATAATTCATGACCTTTTATTTCCTTATAATCACGTGCATGATAAATCATTAAAGTGGTTTCGCCATCTTCTGCCGTTGTAAACGAATTATGCCCTGGTCCATAGCGTTTTAATTCCTCATTGGTGTAAAAAACTGGTCCTGGCGATTTATGCCAATTGGCTGCATCCAATACATCAGCTTTTTCATCTACCCACAACAATCCCACACAATAATTGTGGTTTGTTGCACTTGCCGAATAAGTTAAAAATATTTTTCCATTTCTTTTTATTACAGCAGGTCCTTCATTGACATTGTATTTCATCCTTTCCCAGCTAAATTCCGGTTCGGTCAAAATGACTTCTGTTCCTGTTAAGGTAGTTGGATTCTTCATTTCAGACAGCACTAAAGCTGTACCATGATTCCCTCCCCTTACATTTTGCGCCCATATCATATATTGCTTTCCGTTGTTCTCAAAAGTGGTTGCATCCAGTGAAAAAGATTCTCTTTCTGTTTTTACCTGTCCTTCTTCTTTCCAGTCGCCTTGCATAGGGTCATCAGATGTGTTGGATAGTACCCACATTCTTATGTTCCAAGCATTTTCTGTTTCGCCAGCGGCAAAATAAATATACCATTTACCATTTATTTTGTGCAGTTCGGGTGCCCAAATATGATGACCCATAACGCCTGTTTCATGTTTATACCAAACAACTTTTTCTTCTGCATTTTTTAAACCGTTAATGGTATTAGCTTTGCGTATAACTATTTTATCATATTCTGGTACCGTAGCTATGAAATAATAAATTCCATCGTTTGTTTTAAAAACCCATGGATCAGCTCTTTGTTCGGCGATAGGATTATTAAATTTAATTGTTTGGGAATGGTTTTGGTATGGATATATAATGGCTATTAAAACGAAAGTAAATATTCTAAATAATTTCATATGTATTTGTTTTTTATTATAATTATATAGTTAAGAGTATTAAAATTAGATGTTTTTTAACATTGTAGTTTAGTTGGTTTGTTTGAACTTAAATCAAGTTTTTCATCTTCAAAAAAGTATTTGTTAAGCACTTCTTTTAATAAGTTAATTATTAAATAATATGATACCTCCGTTAGGTTGCATTGTTATCTTAACTTTTCCTGATTTTTTAATTTTAAGTTCCTTTTTCTCTGGTTGTTGCTTTATATCGTCACCAATACAATAAACTACTTTACCCGACAACATTGGTAATTCAACATTCAAATTAAGTTCCTTATCGCTAGCATTAACACCTGCTATATACCATTTATCTTCTTTACGACGAGCAATGAGACAATAGGTACCTGGATATCCATCAATAAACTTTATGTCGTCCCAAGTGGTTGGCACTTCTTTCATAAAATCTATCTCAAACTGAGAAACATCTTTCAAATTATTTGGAGCTAATGCAAACATCTGTACTGAATTTTGAAACAAAATGGCAGTAGCCAATTGAAACGCATCTGTGGTTTTACGTATTGTACCACCATCGTTTGTTCTATTATGACGTTTATTAAGTAATACCGGACCAAATTCCATACTACCTACAGTATTCCGAATAAATGGATGCAAACTGGCATTAAAGGCCTCCATATCGTTAGCATGCTGTGTAAATATTAAATTCTCTGATGCCAATACGGCTTCGCTTCCAATATAATTTGGGTACATTTTCTCCCAGCCTCTTGGCAGTGTACACCCATGAAAAATAATCATTAAACCATAATCATTGGCATCGCTAAGAATCTCTTCATACAACCTTAAAGTTTCCTGTTTATCACCTCCAAAAAAATCTACTTTTAAGCCTTTAACACCAACCTCTTGTAGCCATTTCATTTCATGCCTTCTGGTTATTTGATGATTCATTATGTTTTTTGGACTTTGGAAAGCATCGTTCCAAAATCCATTTGAATTATACCATAAAAACACATCTACTCCTTTGGATTGTGCATATTGGATTAATTCTTTCATCCTTTCATAACCTATATTTACATCCCAAAAGGCATCCATCAAAATATATTCATATCCCAAAGTAGAAGCCAAATTTATATATGCTAGCTGATCATCATAATTCATACTGTCATCCTGCCACATAATCCAGCTCCAGGTAGATCGTCCGTACTTGTAATCTTGTGATGCTTCATATAAAGGCTCTACCAAATCGAATGGTATAGTAGTTTCTACAATTGGTTTAAGATTATTACTAACGGTAATAGTGCGCCATGGTGTTGATTTAGGTAAGGCTATCCCTGGAAACACACTTCCTATTCCATTATTCTCTTTTGGATTGGGGTACGCAATAGAATAAACACCTTCTTTAGTCCCTTCTCCAAGATGTGCCCCACAATAAGTACCATCTACTCCTGTTTCAGATATAAGAATCCAACCATTTTCGCCTACATGAAATAATGATGGAAAGGTATAACCTTCTCCATATTTTGAAGGTGTAGCCAAAAGTTCATCTGCAACATATTCTTCTTCGTAACTTGGTTTTGTACCTTTCCAACCTAATCCTGGGGAGGCTTGCGGAGATAAAAAGGTGGTTGTATTACTAGGGAAATTAAATCCTGTAACTTCACTTAAAACCCTACAGTTTAAATGATTTTTATCCTCTAATAAATTATACCTGAAACCAATATTATTATTGCTAACTCTAAACTCAATTTCAAATGTTATATTTTCATTATTAACTAATGCTAATTCCAATGCATTTGCATTGTATTCTACGTTTGATCGCTTAATCCTGTCTAGTGTGTAGTTATTCTTTATGGTTTCATATTCATAACCTGTTATTTTAAGCCCTTTCGTAAAATCCCCTATGCTTGTTTTCAATCCTAAGGGAGAGTTTTCAAGCATAATTATATTTTCGTACTTAACTGTATAATAAGGTTTTCCATTGTCTATTAATACAGAAACATTAAGTTTTTTATCGGGACTCCAAACGGTTTGTGATTCAATTGAAAAAGACAAAATTATGGCAATTATAATAGTAAAATACCCCTTCATTTTATGTGTTTTATATTTAAAATTTGAATGGTTTAATTACTTTCAACTTATCACCTGTTAAATCAACTTCAAATAAGTGAGGGATTCTTATAGTCCTATCATTTACCTTTTTATGACTATGCACGGCCATTAATGTTTTTCCTTCAAAGGTTTCAAACAACATACCGTGACCAAAATTAGGTGGTGTTATAGGATTTTTTGCCTGATCCCATGGACCATCAAGTGTACCACTTTTAGAATATGCCACGCCTTGTGTATATACATTATAAATCCAACTAGTCCATATCATCCCTAAGCGTCCTGTTCCAGTGCGAAATAAATAGGGGCCATCAGTAACTTTGTTTGGTTTATCGTTACCCTGACTATCTTTTTCTCTACTCCAAGGCGAATCGCTGGCTTTAAACAATAATTCTCCTTCTCCTAACGAACCACTTAAATCGGATTTTAATTCTATCTTTTCCATAGTACCATTACCGTTTTGTAACCATTCATAACAATACACCATATAAGGTTTTCCATTCATATCTACCCATAATGTACCGTCAAGTGTTGGCTTATTCGCAGGCAAATAGGTTCTATCTGCCATAGGCATATATGGTCCTTCGGGTTTATCACTTACTAAAACATGACTTGCACGACGCTCAATAATGTTTCCTGCTACAGTATCAATTTTCACATCTCTATTAGTGAATGTTGCAAAATAATAATACTTGTTTTTATACTGATGAAGTTCTGCTGCCCAAATCATGGGTTTTTCTCCCATCCAAGAATCAGGATTTGTTTTGGCTACATGATAAGGTCCTTCCCAATATTCTAAATCTTTACTTTTCCAAAGTAGACCACCAGTTCCTGTCATATAATACATTTGCGTATTTTTATCGGCAAGAACAGAGGGGTCGCTTAATCGAATAGAGTCTAAAGGTATACCGCTTTTAACTTGAAACCTTTGTTGTGAAAAATTTTTAGTTACACTAAAAAGACAAATTAATAGAATAGCCCCAAACTGTTTTACAAATATCATTTCTTTTTATTTTAATTCTGAAATACGATACAATCCTGCTCCGTGATAGTTAATTATCGGTGAGAAATCTGAACCCGAATAGGTTCCTAAATCTTTTTTATGCCATAAGTCACGAATACTGCATGTACCCGAAAATCCTAAATCTTCTAAATTAACAGGAATCGTTATAGGTGCTTCATCACTTATTTTTGGATCTTCAGTAGAAATCATAAACTCTACTGTTGAACCTGCTTTAGTATTTGTTCCTACAATATCTAAACCTGCAAAAGCGGTAAAACGCACCGTATTCTCAGGAAGTTTATAGCTTATAATAGACTGTGAATGTGTACCTAAACCATTTTTATAGGTTTTCCCTTTAACATTAAGCTCGCCTCCTGAAACACTTTTGTTAATTCCAACCGTCCCCCAACCAGCAAAAGCGTCTTCCCAGCTTAAATCGGTTAAATTTACTTTATCTCCATTATTTAAATGAATGGTTGGGTTAATCCAGTTTGCGTGATCCCATGAATAACCATCACCGCCATCATTAACTATTAAATATAAATCTGTACTTCCGTTTGGAAGTTTCACATCAATATCTTCTCCAAAGCCATCGGTTAAGTGAGATACTGTCCCACTACGATAAAGTAAATTTTTAGTCGACACAAAACCATCACCAGCACTATTAAACAGGGCTACAAATTTATCGCCGCTATCCGGATCATCAGCTGTCCAGCCAATAAGGTCATTTTCATTAAACCACTGTTTGTTATTAACTGAGTTGCTATGTACTTCTAATACTTCTTCGTTTGTCAACAAGGTATTTGTAAACTCATCATTATCTGGTAGATTACCTCCAAACATAAGTGGCGATTTAAACATCGTCCATAAAGTCATTAAAGTAAATTGCTCATCTTTGGTAAACTTGGTGTAGCGATTAGTAGCACGTTCACCTCGAATAAATTTCCCCATTGGTAACATATCGGCATCTGGCCAAGCACCAGGTGTAATATAAGGTGCCCATTCGGCACATTTATCAAAAGAATAATTTAACTGTGCCCAGTTATCCCAAAAATCATCTATCGTACGCCACATATTCGAATTAGCTGTTGCATGTTCGTGTTTATCAATAGGTGTTGCACCTGGAGACATACTTAATACAATTGGTATTCCTGTTTGATCGATGGCTTTTCGTATCATCTCAATTTCATCGGCATGATATGGACGCGATAAATCATCAACTTTCACAAAATCTAATCCCCAAGAAGCATACATATCGAAGATAGAATTGTAATATTCCTGTGCGCCTGGTTTATCTTTAACTACAGTATAATTATCTTGAAGCCATGTACATTCGAACTCGGTTGAATAAATATCGGCAGCTGTTTTATCAATCCCTTTAATTGGCAGTTTGTTAAACACCGCTTCTTTTGGAACTCCTCGCATAATGTGAATTCCGAATTTCAATCCTAAACTGTGGATGTAATCTGCCAAAGGTTTAAATCCAGCGCCATTAACTGAAGAAGGAAAACGCTTTGGAGATGGCATATAACGACCATACTCGTCAATAATAAAATCGGTTTCATCATATTTATTGTAGTGCCCAGTAGTTTGATTATCGGCGTACCAGCGAATATCAACAACAATGTATTCCCACCCAAAATCTTTAAGGTGTTTTGCCATGTAATCGGCATTGGCTTTCACCTCATCTTCTTCTACCGAAGGCCCAAAACAATCCCAGCTGTTCCAGCCCATAGGAGGTGTTTTAGCCCAATCTTTAAAATTTGTTGTTTCCGACTTCTTATTATTCTCACATGATAAAAAAAGTATAACAATAGCGAATACTTTGAATACGTTAATAATTTTCATTTCAGTTGTTTTGTTTATTTATTTGCTAACTCCTTTTGTGGTCATTACAATTGGTTTAATTGTTCCATCGTCGTTATACTCTAATTTATCAATACAAATCGACCTGCTGAAACTACCGCCATCGGTTTGTATCCCACCATTATGATAAATGAAATACGATTCGCCTTTAAAATCTATAATAGCCTGATGATTGGTATTACTATTTCCTGCAATTTCATTTAAAATTCCTTTATAAACATATGGACCTTCAACAGAATCTGCCATAGCATAAGCTATTTTCTCTGGAAAACCTGTGGCATAGGTTAAGTAATATTTATCTTTTCGTTTATGAATCCATGGAGCTTCGGTAAACTCAAAACTTTCAAAATTAATTTGTTTTATTGTTCCATCAACCTCAACCATATTATCTTTAAGCTTGGCATAATAACATTGTCCATTGCCCCAAAATATCCAAGGTTGTCCATCGTTATCAATAAAAATAGCTGGGTCAATACATGCCCAAGAATGGGTAGATGCAAAACAATCGTCGTTAGTTAATAAAGGCTTTCCCAAAGCATCTTTGAACGGACCTTCAGGTTTATCAGATACGGCAACACCTATACCACTCCAATTCGTACTGATGTACCAGTAGTATTTTCCGTTTCGTTCGGCTACATGTCCAGCATAAGCATCACCACTTTTAGCCCATGAAAAATCTGTTATTTTTAAAGGTACTGGATGCTCTGTCCAAGTTTGCATATCGGTGGTAGAAAACACACACCAATCTTTCATTTTATAACCTTTCTGGCCACCTTCGAAATCATGACCGGTATATAACCACAACGTATTGTCTATGACTAAAGCCGCTGGGTCTGCTGTATATTTATGAGTAAATATGGGGTTACCATGAGATTCAAAAACTTTTGGTCCTTCTTGTATATTTAGCCATTTCTTTTTTAGCTTGTCAAATTCATTTTGAGTAATACCAATAACACTTCCATGTCTCGGATTGAAATCTTTAGTAAACGATTCTGGTTTTTCTGTAAAATGATATAAATCTCTACTTCGCTGAAACTCGTAACGCCCACTTGAATACAAATCGTACATTAAAATATACTCTTCAGAATTATTTAATTTAAATACTGAAGAACCTTCAACCGTTGTTTTATTATTGGCATAAGCATCAATATACTCAAAGGATTCCTTCCATGGACCTTGCAATGATTTACTAGTAGCCTGCTTTATACCATTTTTAATTTCTTTACCATTTTTATCTTTAGTATTTCCTTTGTAGAATAAGTGATATTTACCGTCCTTATAAATGATATCACCATCAATAGCACCATCTTTTGCACTATACATTAATGTTGGTTCAGATTCAAATCCTGAAAAATCGGCATTAGCATAGGCACTATAAAAATCCAACTTATCATCATCTCTAAACTTAACTGTGAAATAAATTAAATATTTCTTAGCCTTTGAATCGTAAATTGTTTGTGGAGCCCAAACCCAATAGGCGTTAGCGAATTTTACAGGGTAATCTTTTGCTAAATTAATAGTACTGTGTTGCCAATCCACTAAGTTATCAGATTTCAGTAAAACAATTCCTGGGTTTTCTTTCCAACCATTTGCAGCGGTAGACATATCTGTTGCAACAATAAAATAGGTGTTCTCTTCTTCTCCCCTTAAAATATGTGGATCTCGAATACCTCCTGATTGCGAAATATCATCGGAGTTTAAGATGGGATTATTATTATTTAATGCCTTCCAATTTATAGCATCATCACTAATTGCAAAACGCAACTGTTCTTCACTCTTTCTGTTTTCTGCTGTTCCCTCAAAATAAGCGAATAAATACCCTTCAAATTTGCTCTTCTGAGCATTTAAAGAACAGGCACTTAAAACTAAGGCAATGAATATTTTTAATTTTAAAAAGTTCATTCTTTTTTCTTTTTACAATGATAAAGATATTCCCCAATGTTTCGCCAATAGTGAAGCTTCCTTTTTTGTTATTGAAATAATGGCACCATGTTTAGGTGATGTAAAATTGGTTGTTTTCATCAAGCCCTCATTAAAGTGTCCTAAATTTTTAAAGGTTTTAAAATCGGTAGTTTCCACGAAACCAAAATTGTGCGGATTTATACTGTATATATCGTACATCAGCACCCAAGTATCGCTGTCAATTCGTTTCCATACATTTGGTGCTTCACAAGATCCTGGTTCTTGATCGATCCATTCAGGGTTATATTCATACCCCTTATTTATGTTATTAGAAAATGCCGTTTTAATACCAATAGGACGTTCCTGCGCCACATAAGTCATACAATAGCGACCGTCTGGCATCTGGGAAATATCGGCATCTAAAACCTGAATGTTTTCATCAGGATATTCAAATAATAGCTTCGGCTCTGAAATTAAAGCTGTAAAATCTTCATTTGCATAAGCGTAATACAACTTCGTCAATCCGTGATTCATGCGCATGGTAAAATATACCATCATTTTCTTTTCTTTAGGGTCATAAATAGTTTGTGGTGCCCATGCGCAACCTATGTTTTCATACCCTTCAAAGGCTTCATCAAATAAAAAGTTACTGTGAGTCCAATGAATTAAATCGTAAGATTTCATGAGTACAAATCCGCGATTATTACCCCAATCGTATTGTTCTCCTGGACGTTCCCACTGGGTGTCACGATATCCTTTTTCTTTTCCAAAAATATGAAGGTCGGTCATTACCACATAAAACGCTCCATCGGGACCACGAGAAATATGCGGATCACGAATTCCTTTCTGACTTGCAATGGTGTCTCCCGCTACTATAGCATTCCCTTTATTTATATCGGTAAAACTATAACCGTCGGTACTTAATGCCATATGTAAACTATGGTCATCATCCTTGAAATACACCATAATATAAGCACTCAATTCATTGTCTTCTGTTGTTTCGGTTTTTGTTGATTTACAACTCAAAAAAACACCTAATGTTACGATTACAACTAAACCTAAAATATATTTACGCATTGGTATCTGTTTTATTTTAATGATGTGATTCCTGAAATGGTTGGTTCTACTGGTTTGATGCTTCCATCTTCATTAAACTCTAACTTATCTATACAAACCTCTCGATTAAAACCAGCTGCTCTACCCATAGTAATACCTTTAGGACGATTGAATCTGTGGTAAACCATGTGCCAAATATCTATACCTGGGGTTTGAATCACACTATTATGTCCAGTTCCGTAAATTCCTTTTTCTGGTCTTTTTTCTAAAATCAAATTATTGTCAGGAATATTTAAAGGTCCAAGTGGAGAATCAGAAGTCGCATATCTTACACGGTAATTAGGGCTCCTAGTATCGTCTTCAGACCATAAGAAGTAATAGGTTCCTTTTCTATAAAACACTTCGGTTCCTTCTCTAAAAGTACTTCCCGGATTAAATAAGGTTAATGAATTTTCTTTAATAGATATCATATCATCATTTAATTCTACACAAGCCATATGACCATTACCCCAATACAAATAATTCTTACCAGAAACTGGATCGCTGAATATATCCGGATCAATTTCTTGTCCACCCCTAGTACCTTCAGGTCGTTCTGCTATTAATGGCTTCCCTGAATCTAGAAATGGCCCTGTTGGGTTATCGGCTACTGCAACTCCAATTTTTTGAGCCGCAGTGAAATAATAAAAATATTTATACTCTCCGTTTATTTTCTTCTCAATAGCACAGGGTGCCCATGCATGTCTATCGGCCCAACTAACATCTTTTTTTAAGTCTAAGATAACACCTTCATCTGTCCAATTTACTAAATCTGGAGATGAAAATGTTTTAAAATAGGTGCCAGACCAACCTGTAAACCCATCACTTGTTGGATAGATATAATATTTGTTGGTTTTATGAGAATAGATAATTTCTGGATCGGCATAAAATCCACTCAACACAGGGTTATTATCTTCATGAACTGAAACCTTATATATTTTTTGTTTGCCTGCAGTTTCAATGGTATAATCTACAGACCCGTTTGAAAAATCCTGTGGACCTTTTGTTAATGCATTAACCCATGGAGTGGTTTCAATATTCAAATCTAAATTTGTAACATCTGTTCCCAATATTACAGGAATATAAATCGTTCCTTCTTCATCGTTAATATCTATATTATTCTTTCTAATTCCTTCTCCTTTAAAACTTGTAAAAGCACTTTTGTCTAAAGTTCCCCATTGCTTTAGTAAAGCATCTTTCTCTTTATCTGTAATACGAATTACCGTTCCGTGACGTGGATGAAAATTCATTGAAATGGCATCATCAACGACTGTGAAATTTTGTAAATCTTTAGTTTTTGTAAACTGATATTTTCCTTTCATATACATATCGTACATTAAGATGTATTCATCAGAATCAATCAGTTTAAAAATCCCAGAACCCTCTACAGCTTCATCTGTCTGATCGAAAAATCCATCCTGCTGCACATAGCCTTCAGTTAACTTATCTGAAACCGCTTTTCTTATACCGCCACCATGGCTTTCATTTTTAAAAAATAAATGATATTTCCCATTATTATAGATGATATCGCCATCTATACAAGCACTATTACTAGGACTATAAAACAATTGCTTTGGTTTCGCTTCTAAACCTGTAAAATCTTTATTAGCATAAGCATAATATATTATATCTGGTCCTTTATCACCTAACATAGACCAATAAATCATATATTTTCCAGTGACTTTATCATAAATAGTTTGTGGTGCCCAAACACGCACAACATCACCAAAATCTGATGGATAGGTTTGAGGTATATTAATTACTGAAGAGGTCCAGTTAATCAAATCGGTAGATTTCATTAACACCATAGCTCTATTAGAACTCCAGCCGTTAGCTGAAACCATATCGGTTACGACCATGTAAAATGTTTTTCCGTCATTTCCTCGTAAAATGTGTGGGTCACGAACACCTCCTGATGAGCTTATTTGTTTGGAGTCTATTATTGGTTTATTATTGTTAAGGGCGTGATAATTATACCCATCGCTACTTAAAGCATAACGTATAGCTTCTTCATCGCCATCATTCCCTGTAAAATAAGCAAACAAATAATTGGTGTATTTATCTTCTTTTTTACAAGAAAACAAAGTTGCTACTGTAAAGCATATTAAAATAAGTCTATATCCTGAATTTATTAGTTTCATTTTTAAATATTTATAGTTATTATTGTTTGGTTTTTTGGGTATGGTGAATTACTACTTGTTTTAACATTTACTGCAAAAAATGAAAAATCCACTTTATAAGCGTACAAATAACACTTATCAAATATAAAGATTATTACAGATACTATTTTACATTAATTCTATTTTTTTGATGTATGGCTTCTATTTTAGGTTCTTATATTGAATTCCATCTCTAACTATTTGATCACTCTCAATAGTTGAGTTACTTGACGTACTATACACAATTCCTAATTCACTGATTTTTTATCAGCTTCCTTTGTCTTATCTTCTAGCAAAATATCATGTACACCAACCAACTTTGTGTATCCAATTTGTACAATTGGTGGATTAATACTTGATATTGTAAAACTTATTTCATTTCCATATCCAATTCCTTTTTCATTAAGGGCAAATGCTTTTGCATAATAAACCTGACCTGATTCGAAGTTAGACAAATCAACCATAAAATCTTCAGATCCTTTTACAACACTAGCATTATTTTTGGAATCGTAGTAAGTTAGATTTTCATTTATACCGTAACAAACACTTCTTACTTGAACGCTACTACCTCCATTATTTAAAAATTTCCCACAAATGGAAGCTTAAAAAACTCCAATACTCTCTGTTTCATAAGTTTGTAGCTCTACTACTGATTTTGATTCTTCATCAACAGAATCTATTATTGTACTCACTGAAGCGCATGAGAACAAAACAAGTATTAAAAACATAAATAAGTTCTTACAAATACTGTTTATTTTCATATTTTTATAATTAAAAGTATTATTTATTAGGTTTTGCTGCAACATAAATATTTTTAGCTTGGAAATATTGTGGTGTCGTTCTTACGATTGAATTATTATTTGTTTTACCACTAGCTCCTTCCATTTGCATATTAATAATGAGCCAAAAGGGTTTGTTTGTAAAATCTTTTATTTCATTAGATTTTAGCTGCCCATCTATATACATTTTTACTAATAAATTGACATCATCTAAACGAATTAAATGGAGTTTGTAGTTATGCCATTGGGTTGCCGCATCTGGAATATCTGTTCTTACAGTGGTCCATTCTGTATGATTCCAATCACGTCCTGTAACTGTATTTTGTAAAGTTTTAGTTGTACCTTTAAATTCTAAAATATCAATTTCTGGAGGCCAATTCGATGCTCCAGTAATCCAAAATGCTGGCCAAGAACCATTAACCGTTGGAGCCTTAAAGTCTCCACTAATTGTCCAACATGATAAATCTTTTGTCACCCTAATCTGTTTATTAAAATGAACGGCACCAGAGTGAAATGTAATAGGCAAATGTGGGTCTGAACTACTCTTGCCTTCAGAAACCTGATTAGTATATTCTGCCTTTATTTTTAATATACCGTTTTCTTCAAGGATAATATTTTCTTTATGCATTCGAGCAGATCCATTGTGATCTGTTCCCCATGGGTAAAACATGTTCCAATGTGCTTCAAAATTTTCTTGCGTATCAAAACTTGTTGAATCTAAATATACAATAGGTTTTATACTATCATTTTCAACAAAGGATATTAATGTTTTAATTGGGTTTAGTTTTGCAACATCAAGTTTTACAAAATTATCTGTTTTAGAAAAAGTCATAAAAATTATAAACAAAAGCGCAAACGGGGTCAACATTTTAAATTTCAATAAATGCATTCTAGATTTTTAAATAGAGTTGAAATGAAAAGAGAAGAAGATGACAAATCCTCTTCTCTTTCTATATAAGTTTTTAAACTCTAACTAATTTGCAACTACTATTTCCCAAGAAATAATATTGCAATAACGTCCAGGATCGCCAGAAGCCTGAATAGTTACCAATCCAACTGAAATATCTGAGATTTCATCTAAACTAAATTCCACTACGTAATTAACAGAGGATGTTTTTAGTATTCTTTTATAAGCTAAAACCTCTGGAGCAGCATCTAAATTTTCGACATCTGGTAAACCACCATTACCTTTTACTATTACGAAATAGGCTCCTCCTTCATCGGTTGCATCATGATTTGTATCTCGCAATGTAACCTTTAACTGAAATGTGGCTGGTTGAGCATTTACTACCTGATAAATTTTACCATTAGTAATTTCTGGAGAACCCCAGCCCGATTCTAAATTAAAGATATTACCATTCCATTCATCCCAGCCACCATAGCCACTATGATTTTTGGCTGCATCGTTTGTTATCCAAGGTTCTGCTAAAATTCCCCATCTACCAGAAGTGGCTGATGCTTGAAACGGAACCGCTGCATTTCCTAAAATTGGAGTTGGCACAGGTGTAATGGCTTCAAAATCGGTGAAAAAGTTATCTATAGCCTCTTCAACTGGGATAAATGCGGTACGGTAGCGGTAAGAAGACTCCTCCATATAATCTGAAATAAACAAACTAGATTCTGAAATATCTACAAAAATAGTTGTTAGTTCACCAGAAGTATTTGTATACTCAACTTCAGATCCGACAACGCCAGAATTTAAATCCATTTCAGCTAAATTTATAGTAAGTTCATTCCCAACTAAAACGTTATTAATTAAAGGCCTGTTAAATAAAGAAGCTATATACCTGTCTCCATAAACTTCAGCCGTTTTAGAAATTGGTATGGAACTATTACCTTCTGAGTCAAAAGTTCTAACAACAAAATTGAAGATATTTTCCTCAAGACCATCAATAATAGTTGAAACTTCATCTATATTAGACGTTCTGTTTACTGGTATTGAGATGGAATCTTTATTCGAATTCCAATATACACGAACTTCAGTTACTTTAGGATCTCCAATAATAAGTCCTTGCACTTTAACACGATTTTTTCCTGGAAATATTGTCAATGAATCAATAGCTCCTGTATATAAAACTTCTCCATCTTGAGTAAATTTTAGATACTCAGTATCACTGGTACAAGAATAAATTCCCAAAATTAATGCAACACTAAAACATGCTGCTATTATTTTACTTAATTTTTTCATCTTCTTCATTTTTTATAAATTCGGATTTCCATATACTTCAACTTCAGATACAGCCATGTATTCTCCACCTGCCCAATTTTCTAAACATTCTATTCTAAGATATCGAACTGCTGGTTTATCTATACTAATTTCATAGTCTGCACCATCTTGAGCTGCTACTAAATCATTATTATCCTCTTGTGCATAAGGTAAGCCTGAAGGCTTTATAACTTCATATTCTCCCATCAAAGTCCATCCAGATAAATCACCATCATTAAGTTCATTTGCTCCCCATATTCTAAATTTTCTCATAGCACCTAAATAATAGTATAATCTCTGTCCACCAATAGGCTCTGAAAACTGCCATATATGCAAACGACTTAATTTAGTTGTACGACCAATATCCCATGTTACCAAATGAGGACCAACATCTATTGTTCTACTTGTAAAATAGGTGTCACTCCAATCCAAGGTACCTCCATTAAACAAATCTCTCACCTCTGTATGCGAAGCAATTAATTCGGCATCATTTGGTAAAGTAATTGGGTTCATTCCTCCCCTTGGAATTATCGCCTCATAAAGTGGTTTTATTTGAGTAAATAAAGTATCCGTTACGTTTAACCATCTATCCCGAACTAGCAAAGCAAAATTTTGAGGAATAGTATCAAACCCTCTAAGACTTTGACCTATCTCACTTACTGAAGTATATATACTTCTTGAATCAGGTTCCCAATCACCTTGAATGTTTTTTTGCATTACCAGTAAAGCAATATCCTCTTCTGTTGGGTTTTCTGCTTCAATTCGGATACCACCAAAGTCTGGACTTGTACCTATAGATCTAAAAATAGCAAAAATAGGTGCTTCTAAAGGAGCTACAGTAACAGTAACTGGATCCGATTCTGTTTCACTTCGATTTACAGCATAAATATTCACCTCCTTTTCAGAAAGTCCTGTAAACCCTTCTAACTCCATAGAATTCTGATAATAAGAGGCTTTCACCTCCATTGAAGTTCCGTTTTCTAAAGTATATCTTGCAACTACGTACAGTAAATCTTTATCATCAGGTAGCGCGTATTCAAGTCTAACTTTACCTGGTAAATTTTCTATAGAAACATTTTCCACTATTCCCGGAGGGTTTGTGTTATTCTCTAGAGGTGCTGGCCCTTGTTCTTCTTCGCAACTAAACATAGCTACTAAAAGAGACCATACGATAATCCATGAGGATTTTATTAATTTTCGTTTCATAATAATTATATTTTTTACCAACCTGGGCTTTGAACCAGATTAGGGTTTTGAATTAATGTTATATCATAAATTGGCCAAAAATAGTCTCTTGGAGCTACAAACCTTTGTTGGTATAAAGTTAATACTTGGTAATAAGAAGCTTCTTTTGTTCCAAATACATTCCACCCTTTTACAGCTTGGTTAAACTCCCTTGTACCTTTTTTCCAGCGTTTAATATCCCAAAAGTTTTTACCTTCATAGGCTAACTCTATAGTACGTTCTCTATGAATTATTTCCCTCATACCAATTTTTGTTGTGTATTTACTTGGGTTCAAAGAGTAATTTTGCCATGATGTAGCAACACCTTCCAATCCTGCACGGGTACGAATGGCATCAACATATTGTAAAACTTCTGTTGTTGGACCAGATACTTCGTTAAGAGCTTCGGCATACATTAAATACAAATCTGCCAATCGTAATTCTGGCCAAGCATACTCTTTATATGATCCACCACCATCACTATTGAAATTATATTCCCAGTTTACCACTTTCTTAATAAAATATCCAGAGATATTAAAATCGAATGCATCAAAACTACCCGCATAATCTTGGAACTTTGACTCAATATGGAATTTTGTCTCATCGGCATTACTATCCTGCTTATAAAAAATAGCACCATCAAAACCTAAATCAGCATAAAAACGAGGTTCTCTATCAAAATTTAAAATGGATGTTCTATAGCCTTCCAATATATTAAGTGCATCTTCAGGACCAGATTCTCTAATTTTAGTAATATCTGAAAAATCCAATGTTTTATCCTCTTCTATAGGTACACCATTTATTGTATAAAACTTTGAAGCAGATCCAATTGTTGGTGAAAATATCATTCTGGCTTCCCTTGCTGGAACAACATTAGATAAAGGCATCATACATGTCCTTTGTAACCAATAGGTACGACTATTTGTATTGGACCAGATTACTTCATCATTAAATGGCTCGCATATCGCTTGTCTAATGTTAATTTTCGTTTTAGAGGTCTGTGATACATCAAATGTAAAATCATTTTTATAGTAAATTTTATGTCCATTTGCTTCTGCAACATCAATAGCTGTTTTAAGAGCATCTGCAGCTCTTTGCCATTTTGATTCATCATAAGTTGTATTAAACAATACAGTACCATCATTATTGGTAAAACCTGCCATATCTGAATTACCATTGAACAAAGGGCTGGCAGCCATTAACAACAATTCTCCTTTAATACCCAACGCAACCTGTCTTGTTACTCTTCCTAATTCATTTTGAGTATCTACAATTTGAGGAGGAAGATGTGCTGCAGCTTCATCTAGTAATAATACTAAATAATCTACACTTTCATCAATGGGCTCTCTAGCTACTTGTAATTCTCTTTCTGGTGCATCTACTGGGATTACCTCCTTGATAATTGGGATTGGCCCATACATACGCATTAGGTAGTAGTGATAATAGGCTTTTAAGAATTTAGCCTCTGCTATCCATCTTAATCTTTCTGCTTCATTAATATCTGGAACATTGCTACGATCTTCCATAGCTTCAATAAGAATATTACAGTGTCTTATACCATCATACATTGGGTACAAATCGCCTGGTCCGGCACCTTGATAGCGTCCTTCCCATGCATCCATGTAAGGGTTTGACGTTCTTTGCAAACCTCTAGCAATATCAAAAGCATTACTATTTAAGGCAGCATCATTTGGAGGTATCCATGTTTCGTTACCTGCCAAAAAACCAATATTATAAAGGGCATCGCCATTTTTAGGTAGATAGGCATAACAGGTAAACAAATACTTTTCGGCTTCGTTTCTTAAATTAAATGCCTGATCAATTGTTACTACATTATCTGGAACAACATCCAGAAAACTGTCTTCACATGATTCTAAACCAAAAAGGCTAAGAATCATTAAGGAAACACCCAGAAATTTATATCGCTGGATTCCCATTGTTAACATTATTTTCTTTATAGTTTTCATATCTTGTTTTTTAAAAATCAATTTTTAAACCTAAATTGTAGACAGATTGTATTGGGTAACCTAAACCATTACCTCCCATTTCTGGATCCCAAAGTCTAAACTTACTCCAAACAGCCAAATTATTTCCACTAAAATAAAGTCTTGCTGATTGCATTCCTAATTTAGAAACAAACGATTCATTGAAATTGTAGCCCGCTTCAACAGTTTTTAATCTTAAAAAAGACCCGTCTCGCATCCACCATGTTGATGGCTGATTATTATTTTCTACAAACTGATCACTTAATCGTGGCCAAAAAGCATAAGAATCTCTATTATCTTCTGACCAATGATTGTCTGCAATAACCTTTAACAAGCCATTTTGAGCAGAACCATTTATTACAAATGGTGCAATATTTTGTGGATTAATAAAAAATGATGATCTCGCAGCTCCTTGCATAAAGACACTAAAATCAAATCCCTTATATCCCACTGTACCTCCAAAACCATAAACAATTTCTGGAACTGTAGGATAGCCTATGGGCACCCTATCATTTTCTGTAATTAAGCCATCACCATTTACATCGCGATATTTAATATCACCCCCTGTATAATCTCCAAACTGTGTTGGCGAATTCAATGTTTCTTCATGATCTATAAATAAACGTTCAGCTATATAACCATAACCTTGACTAGCACTATTACCCACAAGAGAACGATAGGCCAAATCTTCTGGATAGGATACTTCATCATGTACCAAAATCTCACTTGTAGCATAAGTAAAGTTCGCTCTTAATTGTGTATACCAGTCTTCATTAAAGGACTTATTATAAGTAATATTACCATCAAAACCACTACTGTTCATTTCTCCAAAATTTGTAGATGGTATAGCCGTAAGCCCTAATGTTGCTCCAATATTTTGGCGTACCTCTAGAATATTAGTTCTTTTTTGTTTAAAAGCATCTACTGTTATATTTAATGAATTGAAAAATTCCAAGTCTAAACCAACGTTTGTTTGTTCAGATTTTTCCCAACCAATATTATAATTGGAATAACGATCTGTAAAAACACCTGGTCTAGAATATCCAAATTGTTCACCAAAGGTAGAGCTATAATTAAAATCATTAAGATTTACAGTAGATAGATAAAAGAAGCGGTCATCTACATTCCCAATGGCATCATTACCAACAAGACCATGAGTGAAACGAATTTTAAAATCGCTAACTACATCTTTTAAAGAGCTCCAATAATCTTCATTAGAAACACGGTATGCAAACCCTAAAGAAGGGAAATACCCATATCTGCTTCCTTTAGCAAAACGCTCAGATCCATTATAACCAAAATTGAATTCAAATAAATATCTATCGTCATACCCATAAGTAAATCTACCAGAAAAACTATGGTTCCTATTGGGTAAGGAAGCTTGAACACTTCCAGCATTACCTAGCTCATAACTTGACATTAGGTTAACTAACATACCTGTTATAGTATGAACGTCATTAAAAGTTCTATTATAATTAATCGCCGCTTCTAAATAAATACGTGAATCCAATTCCTTTCCACCTTCACTATAATTAAGATATTCGGTTCCTGTAACTCCAACACTTCCTTGTCCACCGTCATTCAATACATCTATATTAAGTTCCCCAGTTACTGGGCTTATAGTTGATGAATAATAAAATGGATTATATGCTCTTGATACTTGGAAAAAAGAATAACGTCTAACATACGCCATAGCTCTTGCAGACAAGCCTTTTGTAATAAAATTCAAATCTTGTTTAAGTTCTACCTGAGCTTGTATGGTTGAAGCCTTACTAGTTTGATACCCTCTTACCATTTCTGCATACGGGTTAATTAATACTGCTGACCCTGTGTTATTGCTCGCCTGAGCACCACCAAATAATGGATGATCTACGAAAGGTAAAAAACTAGACGGATATACCTTTGGAAATTTAACTGGGTTAGACCAAAGTGCCAGATTAAAAATACGTCCACCACCTCCCACTGGTCCTGTATAATCATCAAATTGTCCATAAATATTAACCGCTGCAGTCGTTGTAGATGTCAGGTTCATATCTATATTACTTCTTAAAGAGTAATTTCTTAGTTTAATATTGTTATTAAAATTATTAATACCTTCAACATTCAAAACACCATTATCTACATTATAAGTACCTGAAACGTAATATCTGGCTTTATCACCACCACCAGAAGCACTTAAATTATAGCCCTGATTAAAAGTATTATCAGAAATTAATTCATCAATCCAATTATTACTAGGGTATAATAATGGATTATCACCAACAGATGTTCTGTATATTTTATTTTGATTATATGGAAGAGCCGCTTTTGGATTTCGTGTTAAAACAGCTTCATTAGCCAATTGCATGTAGGTGATGTTATCAGCAAAATTAAAATTCTTTACATTAGAAGATAATCTCGATTCTGATCTTAGGCTAAACGATGTCTTACCAGCTTTTCCTCTTTTAGTCTTAATCAATACTACCCCATTGGCACCACGTGCTCCATAAACGGCAGCGGCAGCAGCATCTTTTAACACAGAGAAACTGTCAATATCATCTGGTTGTAGTCGCGCCATATCGGTAGTACTGGATTCAATACCATCAATTAAAATTAACGGGTTAACCTTACCTGATCCAAACGACCCTAAACCACGAATAAAAAAATCTGAATTATCTGCTCCGGGTTCTCCGCTTCGTTGATAGGATATCATACCAGGTACTCTACCTGCCATCATTGTGGTTAAGTTACTGGTGGGACCTTTTATTTCTTTAGGAGAAATAGTGGTAATGGAACTTACTAAGCTTTCTTTCTTCTGGGTACCAAAACCAACAATAACCACTTCATCTAATGCTTCTTGGTTTTCATTTAATACAATTGAAAATACTGATTTATTTCCAATTGCAACATCTATAGTTTCATATCCAATAAATGATACCTCTAAAATTTTTGCAGATTCATCAATATTTAACTCGAATTCACCGTCAAAATCGGTTACTACTCCATTCGATGTTCCTTTTACAATAACGTTGGCACCAGGTAATGGCACCCCTTGGTTATCTTTAACTACACCTGTAATGGTTCGCTTTTGGATTTCATTTCTAAAATCCGTTACTTTTTCTTCCTTTGCTTGAACTTGAAATACTGTAATACATAGTAACAGTATGATCAATTTAAATTTAAAATCAAATTCAGGACAAGAAAAGAATACTTTTCTCATTTTGATTAATTTCATCATATTTAGTTTGTTTTGTTAGTTAATTTTTGAATATTTTTTTCCTGGTTATTGGAAATAATATTGCAATGTTTTTGGTTTTAAAGTTGGTCTCAGGTCATATTTTTTTAGTTTTTTTTTAGTTTTTCTAGTTTTATTAGTTTTATTAGTTTGTTAAATTAAGGTTGAATATTTTTTTCTTGGTTTTGGAAATAATATTGCAATACTTTGGTTTTTAAGTTGGTCTCAGGTCATATATTTTAGTTTTATTAGTTTGTTAATTATAGTTGAATATATATTATTTTCACTCTAATCATTTATCAGTTTAATACTGTAACTGTATGAATATTTATTGTCATGTAAACGGTATGGTTCATGTGGATATGCACCCCAACTGTTATCACCGCCAACGCCTCGTTGTTTTAAATCTAAATGCAAGTAAATTTTTTCTTTTTCTACTACAATATCGGTAGGATGTTTTTGAGATTTAGTTGCACCACCATCTAAGCTCTCGGTTGACATTTGTAAAGCACTAAAACCTAATTGCTGCTCTCCAACAATTTCAATACCTTTATTATTTTTATCTTTTAAGGTTAACCAACGTACATCTGTTTTATATCCAGCTTCTTGCGGGCGAATATATTCCCAGGTGTATTGATTCTCAACTTTATCTTTGTATATGCCTAAAAATGACGATGTATTTCTATCTGAATAATTTTCCCAAGGACCTCTTCCGTAATATGATAAATTATCGAAATTTCCATCTAACACCATACGCATACCAAATCTTGGTAATTCTGGTAATTCTTTACCTTCCATATCAATACTGGCCGTAATTTTTAGAGAACCATCATTTTGAATTAAATAATCTACAGTATAAGGAATATCTAATTTTTTGATTGTAAATTCTACTTTAACAGGAAGTCCTTGTGCATTCTGTTTTCCAACTTCTACATTCTTAACTTTTAAATCTTGATGTGCTAATTTCCAATCTCCTAAACGCTCTGGCATTTTGTTTCCATAATCGTTATCGGTTGGCGCTCTCCAAAAATAAGGTTCAGGAAAGTTTGTTATCGTTTTTATATCACTTTTAGCAAACGAATACTGAATTAATTTACCCGTACTCAAATCTAATGCGCCTTGAACAGCTCCGCTTAAGAAAGACAATACTTTGTCCTTTACAGAATATTTTAATTCACCATTATGAGTTACTTTATTTTCAAAATATGAATGATTCCCTATTTTAAATTGCTCTCTGGCTATTTCATGATTTGCAGAAACTAAAGGCGCCTCATGTTTAGTGTAACCATAAACATCTAAATAATATTCCTTGTCACCATCTAACAAAGGCAGGTTTAGAATCACATCTTTAGATTCATTTGGTTTTGCTGAAATTTCAAAGACTTCTTCTTTAACTACTTTACCATTAGCTTTAAGCACCCATTTGAATTTATATGCTGATAAATTAGTGAAATTATATTCATTTGTTATCTCTATTTTTTTATTTTCTAAAAGCTTAAATGAAATATTTTGAAATACTTTTTTAACTTCCTCTAGTGCTGGATGTGGTGTTCTATCGGCTGACACCAACCCGTTAGCACAAAAATTTTGGTCGTGTTGTAAGTTTTCGCCCCCTAAATCACCTCCATAAGCCCAAAACATTCTGCCATCTTCAGTTTCTGTTTTCAAGCCTTGGTCTACCCAATCCCAGATGAAACCACCTTGCATTTTTTTACTGGTATTCATAATGTCGCGGTATTCCTGAAAGTTTCCATTACTATTACCCATAGCATGTGAATACTCACACATAATGAATGGACGGGTTTTATTGGACTCAGCGTATGCCTTCATTGTTCCTATTCCTGGATACATTGGTGCTACAATATCTGTATTTCTATTTTCATTAGCCTGCTCAAAAGTTACATAGCGGGTTTTATCACGTTCTTTAATCCAATCGTAAGCGTCATAAAACACAGGACCGTTACCACATTCGTTGCCCATAGACCACAAAATGATTGAGGTTGCATTTTTATCCTGCTCTAACATGCGCTTTATTCGATCTAAATGTGCAGGAGCCCATTCTGGTAAATAGGCTGGATGTTTTTCTTTATCGAACCTGCCTTGTTTTTCAGCTCCCATTGCATGGGTTTCGATATTGGCTTCATCTACAATATAAAATCCATATTCATCAGCAAGTTCATATAAATAAGGATCATGTGGATAATGACTCATACGAATCGCGTTGATATTATTTTGCTTCATCACTTTCATATCCAGAAGCATGGTTTCTCTATCAGGTGCGTGACCTTTAATACCATCATGCTCATGAAGGTTTACACCATTAACCATTAAAGGCTGTCCGTTTACCATTAACTGAGCTTCTTTTATCTCTACTTTTCTGAAACCAATTTTCTTAGAAATTACCTGGGTATTTTTCTTATCGAATAATTTGATGATGTAGCGATATAAATACGGTGATTCTGCACTCCATTTCTCTATATTATTTATTGTAGCTGAAAAATTAACCTGACTGGTTGAGGCATCAACTTTCTTAGATTCAGAATACACCGCGTTTCCATTTGCATCCTGTAAAACGATAGACGCTACTTGATTTTTAGAAGGTTTCTTTTTGAATTGTCTTAAATCGATATCAACATTAAAAAGTCCGTTTGTGTAAGTATCATCTAAATTAGCCTGAGCAAAATAATCCCAAATGGTGGTTTTTGGCATCGCCTGTAAATACACATCACGCTCGATACCACTTAAACGCCAGAAATCCTGATCTTCTAAATAGCTTCCGTCGTGCCAACGAAACACCTGCACAGCCAAAACATTATCTCCTTCATTTAAATACTTGGTGATATCAAACTCCGCAGCAGTTTTAGATGCTTTTGTCATGCCAATTTCTTGACCATTTAAAAATATTCTAGCATAACCAGAAATTGAGCCAAAATGTAAAATAACTTCTTTGTTTTTCCATGTATCGGAAACCTCAAATGTTGTTCTGTAACTACCTACAGGATTATAATCTCCATCTATAAAGGGCGGGTTTTTAGGAAATGGATATACAATATTTGTATAAATTGGAGTATCAAAACCTTGTAACTCCCAATTAGAAGGCACATCTATTGTATTCCAATTAGAATCATCTAAATTAGATTCATGAAAATTTAAAGGTCTATCGGCAGGATTTTTAACAATACTAAATTTCCATGTACCATTTAAACTTTGATATAGACTTGACCTTTTAGGGGAACCTGTTATTGCAGATGCTTCATCGTCATACAACACAAAAGATGCTCTTCCTATTTCCTTATTACGGTCAATTACAGATGGGTTCTCCCATTCATTTGCATTATTTTGTGCAAAAAATAATTGAAGAGACAATGAAAACATTAGTATTAAAATAAGTCTAGACATAAATAATATTAAATAATTTTAAAAAGTATTATACTTCGTTTTGTTATTATCAATTTCAGGTTAAACTTCACTAAAAATCTAAAAAATGGTAAACATATAGTTTTATGTATTTTTAAAAGTGTTACAAGCACACTTACAGATTTTAAACAAATATGATCTATTTCTTTAATTTGAATAGGGTATAAATTGACCAATAATAGGGTATAAATCGACCAATAAAAAGGCGTAATATGCCCAAACTATATTGCTAAGACCTTACTATGAGGCAGATATATATTTTAAATTCAAAAAAAATCAGTTTTTAAGTTAACTCAAAACTCCTCTTTGAAATAAAAAATAAACTATGCGTTAAACAAATCTCCTTTTTAATAAAAAACTCTTTAAGGTGTCTTAAAGAGTTTTTCTTAACGTAAAACTTTACATTTAATAATAACAACTATACAAATTTCAGTAAAACATATCTATTAATAAGGGTATAAATCAGCAAAAAAAAGGATACAATATGTCCATGCATTAATATAGGTATTTAATATAGAACCTATTAACGACTATTTAGAAAATAACAACTGCTAAAGTTTGTTAAATAAACTAATGGTCTAATAAAATTTTATGGTTCTTTATTAAATTAGATTATAGGTTCTTATCACGAATTAATTCAGAAGGCACTTGATCAAACTGTTCTTTAAACAGTTTTCTAAAATACTTGACATTTTTAAAACCAACCTCGTAAGATGCTTGGGCAATAGTATAATTTCCACTCTTAATTAACTCTGCAGCCTTATCCAATTTCACCTTTCTTATATATTGATTAATATTCAATCCTGTAATCGCTTTAATTTTACGAAAGAGAGATGTTCTACTCATTCCTATGCTTTGAGCAACAACCCAAACATCCATTTTTTCCTCATCTAAATGTTCTAGTATAACTTGTTCTAATTGATTTAAAAACCCTTTTTCTTGTTCTAATAATGTGGAGGAATTATCATTAATATTCTCTGGTTTTATTTCTTCTTTATTTAAGAAATAATTACGGAGTTGTTTTCTACTGTCCAATAAATTTCGAATTCTTGTTTGTAGAATCTGACTACTAAATGGTTTTACGATATAATCGTCGGCTCCATGTATATAACCTTCTTGTACACTTTCAATATTTGCTTTGGCTGTTAGCAATATTATTGGTATGTGGGTTGTTTCAATCTTTTCTTTTAAAACGTTACAAAGTTCTATACCATTTAACTTAGGCATCATTACATCTGAAACAATTAAATCGGGCACATAACGTAATGCCTTTTCTACACCCTCTTCTCCATTATTGGCATAAATAAGGTCGTATTTACCTTCCAAAAGCCCATCCAAATAATTAAGAATATCGGGGTTATCATCAATTAATAAAATAAGTTCCTTATTTTGATTTAAATTTATATTTGAAGATTTATTTTCTGAAGATTTTAATTCAGGTGAAGTAATCCATTCTTCTAAATTCACAATTTCACTCTCCTTTCTTGAGTCTTTGTTGTCTAAAACTGCATCTATAAATAATGATTTGTCTCTAGGAATAACAATTGAAAAAACACTTCCTTTATCTAATTCACTTTCAATATGAATAGACCCCATATGCAATTCTACAAAATTTTTAGACAATGCTAAACCGATTCCTATTCCATCTTTACTTTTTACCGAATTAGATTGATAAAACCTTTCAAATACATGTTTTAATTCATTTTGGGCAATACCATAGCCTGTATCTTTTACTTTTATTTCAAAACTTTCCTCATCATAACTAAGTGATACGTGTATTTCTCCTTTGTCCTCTGTATATTTAAATGCATTGGATAAAAGGTTATTGAAAATAATATGCATTTTTTCTAAATCAAACCAGGTCAATAAACTTTCTTCAGGAAAATCATAGCTTAATGCTATATCTCTTGTTTTTGCCAAAGGAAAATAGTTATGAACCCATTGCTCTAAACAATCTGTAAGATTGTGTTCTTCAATCCTTAATTTACTTAAACCTAAATTAGATTTTCTAAATTCCAAGAGCTTATTTATAGATTGCAATAATATCTTAGCATTTTTCTGAATGAGTTTTAAGCTATTTTTGTGCTTTATTAATTTAACTTCAGAAACCAAATCTTCTAATGGTGCTAGAATTAGAGTTAATGGTGTTTTTAATTCATGAGAAAAACTTGTAAAAAACCGGATTCTTTCCTCGCTAAAATTATACTCTAATTGACGTTGTTTTTTTTCAAATAACAAAGAGTTTATTAACTTAATACGTTCAGAATAATAACGCATAAAACCATAAATAAGGGACACTAAAAATAACAAATAAAATATATAGGCTAAAGATGTTTGCCATAAGGGAGGATTAATTTTAAAACCTATTTTCTTCATAACCTCATCTCCAGATCCAAATTTAGCCTTTATATTTAAGATGTAATTACCATGCGGCATGTTTATTAAATTGACCTTCCCAGCTTGATTGGTATTAATCCAGTTGTCATTATAGCCATCTATACGATATGAATAAATAACATTTTTTACAAAGGGATATTTTAAAGCGGCATAATCAATAGAGAAAAAAGTGTGATCATGATCTATAGAAAATTGATCTTCGTATAGAATAGATTGATCTAAAATTCCATTTTCATTGCTTTCTGAAACTTGAACTTGTTTGCCTAATACTTCTAATTTTCGAAAAACTATTGGATGCCTTTCTTTTTTTCTTTGCAGATTATCTGGATTAAAAATATTAAGTCCTTTATCGCCTCCTAAATATACTATTCCAGACTTTGAAATTAAACCAGATCTAAAAATGCCTTGTTGAATATTGGTATAAGTGTTTAAATTGTATAATTTATTAGTTAAAGCATTATAATTACTAATCCCATTATAGGTTCCCAGCCAAACATTATTTTCATTCCCCATAACAATATTACAAACTGTATTGTTACTTAATCCGTTATTTTCTAAGAAATTCAATGCTAATTCTTCTGCTGGCTTTAATCTAATTAGTCCTTCATTTTCCGTTCCAGCCAATATATCTCCCGTTGAAAGAGCTAAAACACTCAGAATGTTGTCACTTTTTAAACCTTTTGTATTTGTTGTCGTATATAAAACTAATTCTTCATTATAAGGATTGTACCTCAAAATACCGTTCCCATAAGTTGCCAACCACAATAAACCATTATCATCTTCAGTAATATCTCTAATATCTATTTTACCTAAAGAACTTATAAATTCAAATTGATCTAATTTATCTTTATACATAAACAAACCTCCCCTGTTTGTCCCTACCCATATTTGGCTTTTACTATCTTCAAAAATCACTCGAACATCGCTACCTTCTTCAATGCTACCTTGTAAATAATGGGTACAATAACCTGTTTCTGGGTTCATTTTGTTTAAGCCCCCTTGGTAAGTTCCTACCCAAAGTCTTTTTTTACTATCTTCACATAAGGATATAATATAATCATTACTTATACTGGTTAATTTGTTAGGATCATATCTATAATGCTTGACTTGCTCTGTCTTTGGATTAAACAAATCTAAACCTGCACCATCTGTTCCTATCCAAATTTCACCTTCAAAACTTTCAGCTAAAGCCGCTATCCTGTTATGGCTCAGGCTATGTACGCGTGAATGTTTTTTTTTAATAATCTGACTGGTTCACCATTAGGATTTACAAAATTTAATCCCGTACTTGTTCCAATCCACATATTACCATCCCTATCCCTTCTTAAAGCCGACACGGTTCTGTTAAAAATACTAGAACCATCATCTGTTGGCAAAAGCCATTTTACTGAAAAATTTGATTCTTGCCCTAAAAACTCCGATTTATTTATAATATTCAAACCTCCATTTCTGGTGCCAATCCATAATTTCCCTAAATTGTCTTCCTCAAAACAGAGCACATTATTATCACTTAATCCATTTCCTTCAATTAGTGATTTTTTTAACCGTAGTATATTTCCCTTATGAGTAAGCACATGCACTCCTTCATTAGAACCAACCCATAAATTACCTTCTTTACCTATATAAAGTGCATCTACCTGTAATGAAGATACATCGCTATTCTTGTTAAGTAAAATACGAGTAACTTTTTTTGTTTTAAAGTTTATTTTATTCAACCCATTTTCTTTGGTACCAACCCATAATAAAGAATCTGCCTGTCGCGCCATACAGGTTATTTTATTAGAAGAAAGTGAAGAGATATTATCTGGACTATATGAATATATTGTTGATTTGTTATTATTATCGATAATTTGAATTCCTCTATCATAAATACCGACAATAAATTCACTTTGGGCTCCAAATTCAAAGCAACTAATATTATTGCCAATTAAGCCATTTTGTTCATTTAAAATTTCAAAAGTTTCCTTTCTTGGATCGTAGATGTTTAGTCCTTCATCAGTAGCTATGACTAGCTTACCTTTATTTATTAAACTTAACTGACGAATAAAATTGTTGCTTAAATTTTGATTTTCTCTAAGGTCACCTTTTTTATAGACCGTAAATTTAGTTCCATCATACCTGTTTAAACCTTCTGGCGTTCCAATCCAGATAAATCCAAGAGAATCCTGAACTATATTGTTTACATAATTATTTGACAAGCCTAACTCTGTATCTAATAGGTAAAATGAAAGTTCTTCATCAATTGAATTAAGTTGTTTCTCATCCCCCTGAGAATAACCAAAATATAAAACAAAAAAAGGTAAGTAAAAATATAACTTCTTCATATAATTTATTTAAAAAACAAATCTTATTTAATTTGAATTAAATATTGCATTTGATCAATAATATTAAAAAAATTGATTATTAAGAATAGAGGTTAAATATAACAAAACCATTTCAATTTGGTTAATAAATGTAATATTTACATTTCATAAATCTGGATGTTAAATACTAAAATTACTGTATCAAACGCCCATAAAGAAATCTGTTTTTTGTTTCAGGATAATCTATATAGTATTCCCCCTTTCCAAATAGGCTTGCAATATATACTAACGAATCTATATAGATTAATAAAAAAGGCTATAATAATAACCTTATAATTCATAATAGAATCTCTCCTTATATAAGAAACATTAACTACTATCTGTTTTTATTTTAAGTTATAGATATCTTTTAACAGAAGACTTTTATCTTTAGTATCTGTACCATTTAAATCATATCTAATTTGAATTTTAGTACCTATTGGAGCATAATAATAAACAACCCAAGCATCTTCCTCTTTTGTTCCTATACAACCATTGGAATAAGCCTTATTTAAAGTCTCAGGGTTGGTTGTTGGATGAATTAATTGCCCATGTCTTATACCGTTTATTTCAGTTTCTATAAAAGGAATTTGAGGTAGCTTAGTTAGTTTTCCGTCATCTCTTTTTGTTACAAAATATCGATGGCCATTAACAGGATTATAATAACTTGGGTTTCGAACGTGCCTTACTATAAAACCACTACCCGTTTTAGTTTTTAAATCTAAGACTCTGCCTGCCATCTTAAGGTATTTCTTTTCATTCCTCCCAACTCGAATTGGGAATTCATAAAGTTTTATTGAATCTTCGTAAATACGAAGTTTAAACTCAGGTATATTAATGTCTATAGTCGTTTTTTTAAATGAATTAAGAAGTTTTATTGCCGTTGTAGAATCAGGAATAGTTATATAAGTGCCTTTAGGTATAACTATCATTTTTTTTTGATTATATATAAAAGAATCACGTGCTTTCATAATATAATAATCTGTATTTTTCAGGGTATCAATAATCCAAGAATTAGCTCTTACTAAAAGATGTTCACTTAATTTATAAGATGTTACAGAATCATATTTATTTACAATAGAATCTAAAAACTGAAAATAATGCTCAATTGTAATTGGTTTATCAACAACAATACTAATATATTTAATTAAAGAACTTTGGACTATAATATTAGAGGGTTTCTTTAAGTTATCATTCTTATTAGAGCTGTAAAATGTTATTGCAGCTAACAAGATTAATCCAAAAAAAAGTAATTGTTTAAATTTAGATAACATCTTGTTAATTTTTATAATTATTTTTTAACTTCACCAATAACACTACTCAATACGACTTTGTTTTTTTATGTATAGCATTTTTTTTACCAAAAGATGGATACCCGATTTTTGATAGCATTTGCTTTACGCGTTCAACATCTTTTTTATTTTCATGTTCAAAAGTAACGGTAGCATATTGAAATTTAATAGTTATATTAGAAATACCTTTAAGAGCAGAAAGCTTATTTATAATGGTTGCTTCTCCTCCTCCACTTTTTAAGTTTTGCATATATAAAGTAGTCTTCATAATGTGTTTATTATATATATTAATAAAGATCTATTTAAAGATACATTTGAAAAAAAAACACAGAAATGATAACTATCAATTTTGCAAAATGTTAATAGGAAATTTTAAAAAAGATTGTTCATTATAACTACCTAAACACTATGGGGTTTTATTTAAGAAAAATTTAATGATATCTGCAGTCGAAACAATACCAACAATGCTTTTATTTTCAAGAATAGGAATGGCATGATAATGCCCTTTTGCCAAAAGTTTGGCAGCATCTTCTATCGTAGCAGTAGTAGGTAAACAAAATGGTTTTTGACTCATAATATCTTTCACCCTTAGCGTTTTATAAATTTCATTATCATCATTAATTCCAGCTCCTTTAATATTATACATAAAATCTATAAGACTAATTATACCAACCAATTTCCCGTTTTCTACAACTGGAATATGGTGGTGAAATTTTTCTTTTTCGTAAATATGCTTAACATCTAAAAGAGATTGCTCTGGAGCGACGCTAATTACATCTTTAGTCATTATTGTTTTTATCGAATTGGTTTTCATCAGAATAGAATTAATGCTTTAATCTACTTTAAAATTAAACCATTAGTACATGACCCAAAATGATTAATATCATTTTGAACCATATTATTTGTCAATATATTTAGTATAGTTTAAGTTAAACACAATAAGTTATGAAAACAAAAACGATTTTAGAGCTACTTACGCTAAGTTCTAGCATTTATTATTTGGCAAAAGATACTCAATTTTTAAATAAAATAAATGAGTTTTCAGAAAAAGGAAAAGAGACTCTAAATAAAACCATGTCTGAATCTCAATTAGACGAGAACGGCAACGAGTTAGAATTTGTAGACAAAATAATTTTAAAAACTCATGAATTAAAAGAAGAGCTTAATGAAAAAATTGAAGAATTGGTGGTTAAATTCTACAAAAAAATAAATGTGGCTCATTTAGACGAAATTAAAGCTCTAAACGAAAAACTAAAAAAACTTGACGCTACTGTTGCTTTGTTAGAAGCAAAACTAAATAAAATGGAAGCATAATATACAATGGGAATTATAGCAGGCATTGGTAAAAATTTTAGATCTATTTCTAGGTACAACCAAATACTGAAAGTTTTAATTAAATATGGCTTTGAGGATTTAGTAGAATATCTTGAGGAGCATAATCAATATACATTTATACGAAAATTTATTCCTAAAGCCTTAAAAAAGCATGCTACAAATCATACTAAATGGGCAAAAATGAGATTGATATGTGAAGAATTAGGGCCTACATTTGTGAAATTCGGACAAATTTTAAGTAACAGACCAGATTTAGTGCCTTTTGAATTAACTTTTGAATTAGAAAAACTTCATGACAATGTACCACCAATGTCCAAAGGTGCCGCCAAACAAGTTGTAGAAACAGAATTAAAAGATACCGTAGAAAACTTATTTGCTTGGTTTGAGCCAACCCCCTTTGCTTCTGCCTCCATAGCTCAAGTACATAAGGTAACTTTACATTCTGGCAAGCGTGTTGCTTTAAAAATTCAACGAAGAGGTATTCTTGAAGTTATTGAAGAAGATATTAAGGCTATGTATAAAATTGCCCGTGTTTTAGAAAACAAAATACCTTCTATTAAAAGTTTTGACCCTATCGGACTTGTTAAACATTTTGAAGAATCTATTTTAAAAGAAATTGATTTTATTAATGAATCTATTAATATCCAAAGATTTTATAATAATCTGCAAAATGATAACTCTTTAGAACAATATGCTGAAGCCCCATTAGTTTATTCTGATTTTACAACTTCAAAAGTTCTAGCTATGGAGTTTATCTCAGGGATTAAAATCAATCAAATAGACGAATTAAAAGCCCAAAACATAGACACTAAAGTCATTGCTAAACGTCTTACGATTAGCTATTTTAAACAAATTTTCGAATATGGCTTTTTCCATGCGGATCCACATCCTGGAAACTTATTAGTGTTGCCAAATAGCCATATCTGTTATCTGGATTTTGGTATGATGGGGAGCATGCTTCCTAGAGATGTTTCAATTTTCGGTAAATTATTCGTGGCTATTACAAATAGGGATGTTAAAAATATAATTAAAACATTACAACAGCTATCTAATAATGCTTCTATTCCTAATATGAGAGACTTGGAGTTTGATATTAATGAGTTTGTAGAAAAATATTATGTAAGAGATATTCATGAAAACGAAATGAGCACAATTCTATTAGAACTAAAAGATATTATCATTGCTCATGGTTTAAAAGTACCAACTTATTTTTTTCTTTTTGCTAGATCTTTAGTTACTATTGAAGGTGTTATTAGTAAACTAGATGCTAACTTGGAACAGTTCGAAATTGCAAAGCCATATCTAAAAGCAAGTGTAACAAAAAAATATAATCCTATAAAAATAGGTAAGAAAGTTGTAAATGCTATTGTAGAACTTACAGATTACATGGAAGATTTCCCATCAGACTTAAAAAATGCCATTCGTAAAATAAATTCTGGAAAGGTAAAGGTCGATTTAACACATAAAGGTATAGACCCTATGGTACATACCATCCAAAGAGTTACAAAACAACTTATTACAACTTTTATCATGGTAGCCTTAATATTTGGTGCTATATTATTTATCGTTTTTGAAATACATCCGCTTTGGAAAGGCTTTTCTGTATTAGGAATTTTAAGTTTTATTTTTGCAATCATTTTAGGGTTTAGTGTTTTTTCTAATATAAGAAAAGGTGATTATGATTATTAATCAAAAACCCCTCGACACTTTACGTCTAAGATCCCTGGCATCAACAAACTCTTTATTTTACTAAAGTTTTTTTAATAAAAATAGACCTTCTAAAAAACACTAATCTTCTAGTTATAAACTTAATCTTGTTGAAACCTATTCTTGGTTATGCATAAATAGATTTATGTCTACAAGCTCAATATACCATAAAATTAGTCTTTTTTAGAAAGCCTATTATGAATATTAATATGCTTAAGGCTTTACAAATGCTTTTTTAAAATGATCAAAAGCTTCAGAAATTTCATTTTGAAAATGCTCTAGCTTTGTTTCTTCTTTTTTCTTTCCATATTTACCCTTAAACCTATCAATAAAGGAATTGAAATCTTTTTTTCCTTTTTCAAATGTATCTTTAGCTTCGCTTTTATCTTTACTAAACTTTTGTTCTAAAATCTCTAATTGAATTTTAAATTGTTCTATTTCAATTAAGGTTAACGCATACATTCTATTTAAAGTTTCATTCGTTTTAATTTTTACTTCAATATCATGTAATATTGAAAGTAATTGTTTTTTTTGTTTTTTAAAGACCTCTTTAGTTTCTGCTTTCCCCAAAGCTAATTGTACACGAAGTTCGTCAAACTTTGTATTAAGTTCTTCTATTTTTTCTTTAATACCTTTAATTTTAAACTCGCTATCGTGTATAAATAGATTAAATTTCTTTTTAACCTCTTCATATTTGTCATGAGCTTCTGCCTTTCCTAAAGCAGCTTTTACTTGAAATTCTTCTAACTCTACTGCCGATTTTCTGAGCGCTCCTATAACTTTATCTACAAATTGAATATCCTGTGTATTTTTCATGATTATTTAGTTTTAATGATATTAAATATATGAGTAAAACTTATAACACTAAATGATACCCATCAGTTTTCTTAAGCTTTTATTAAAAGTGGATTCTTCTTATTTGTTAATGATAATGAAGTGTTTTCTTTAAATTTTATAATTCATAAAAATCAGTTAACTAGGCTTGGTTGAAAAGATGCTAAACAATATCAAAGTGGTATAAGCCTAACTGTATATGGAATTTTACCATTTTCGAAAATTATAGTTTCAAAACCATCTGCAGAAATTTCGACATAATAAAAGTCTATCCAATTATGACATGAGTACCCTTCTGAATTTGTAAAAAGTATTAATTCTAGTTTTTCATCTTTCTCATCTAAATATTTCGCCGTTGTTTTTGCATTATAAATAGGAGCTTCTGTAGTATTGTTTAATACTCGGTAACAATAAGGCCAATTAAAATGGAATATTCCATCTAGAGAATCACCAATATCAATATCTGAACTACACGTATTGAAAGAAAAGCATCCAATAATAATTAAAATAGATATGAAAAATTTATTTTTCATAATACTGTTTTATGTATAATAATAAATATAACCATATCCACTTTAATAGAAAATGAGGAATATCAGTTGAAGAAAAACCGATAATACCTCGTGGAAATAATAATCTTAAAATTAGAGAAAACCAAATGATATTTACTAAAACAGGCATCAGTACTAGACTGATTTTAATCATTTTATATTTAGCTGTGTTGTTATAAATTTAAATGATATAATATTTGCTTTATGCTAAAATTAATCAAAATAAAGTCTTTCTTCATAGAAATTGGTGAACTTACTTATTTTGCTCATCGGTTCTTTGTAGAACTTTTTAAAAAACCTTTCGAATTTAAAGAGTTACTAAGGCAATGTTATAGCATAGGAAATAAATCTGTTTTGTTAGTTGGTGTTACAAGTTTAATTATAGGTTTAGTTATAACCCTTCAAACCCGACCTACATTAGAAGAATTTGGAGCTGAATCCTGGATGCCTTCGATGGTTAGTATTTCTATTATTAGAGAAATTGGCCCCGTAATAATAGCCTTAACCTTTGCTGGAAGAATAGCCTCTGGAATTGGTGCCGAATTAGGCTCTATGCGAGTAACAGAGCAAATTGATGCCATGGAAGTTTCTGGCACGAATCCTTTTAAATATTTGGTAGTTACGCGAATTTTAGCTGCGACACTTATGCTCCCCATTTTGGTTATTTTAGGAGATGCAATAGCTCTTTATGGCTCTTATATTATTGAAAACACAAAAGGCGAAGTGTCCTTTCTATTATATTTTAACAAGGTATTTAATTCGCTACAGTTTGGAGATATTATTCCTGCTATTATTAAAACGTATTTCTTTGGATTTGCTATCGGTCTTGTTGGATGTTTTAAAGGGTATTACTGTGAAAAGGGAACTGTTGGCGTGGGTATATCAGCAAATTCTGCTGTGGTATTTTCATCTATGTTACTATTCATAATTGACTTTATTGCGGTATTTGTAACTGATATATTTTTTGAAATTTAAACGATGAATCTCAAACAAAACATACAAGAACATCAAAAAAACTTAAAAACAAAAAAGGTGGTTCTAGAAATTAAAGATTTAAAAAAAAGTTTGGTGAAAACCATGTTTTAAACGGATTCAATTTAGAACTTTTTGAAGGTGAAAACCTTGTTATAATGGGAAAATCGGGTTCAGGCAAGTCGGTTATGATAAAATGCTTAGTCGGTTTATTACAACCAGATTCTGGTAGTATAAAAATAATGGGAAAAAATATAAGTATATTAAACCGTAAAGATTTAGATGAATTACGTACCGAAATAGGCTTTTTATTTCAAGGAAGCGCATTATATGATTCTATGACGGTAAGAGAGAATTTAGAGTTCCCGTTAAGACGACACAAGCATAAATTTGGAAATATTACAGATACCACACAATTGGTTATAGAAGCACTAAAAAGTGTTGGGTTAGTTGATGCTATAGATTTAATGCCTGCAGAACTATCTGGTGGCATGCAAAGACGTGTTGCATTAGCAAGGTCATTAATACTTAAACCAAAAATAATTTTATATGATGAGCCAACAAGTGGATTAGACCCTATAACCGCTAAAGAAATTATTGAACTTATGCGAAGTGTACAGCGTCAATATAAAACTTCATCACTTATAATAACCCATGATGTAGATTGTGCTCGCGTAGTATCTGAACGTATGATTTTGTTAGTAGATGGAATTAATTATGCTGAAGGCACTTTTTCAGAATTAAAGGCATCTAAAGATGAAAAAGTAAAAGCATTTTTTAAATAAAACTTAGTCATGATGAAATGAGATATAGCAGGTAATTTGATAGCAACAAAATGTTGAAAATGAAATTACATCTGATAATTGAAAACAATAAAAAATATACAGATGAAAAAAACAACTAACGAAAAAATAAAATTAGGCATCTTAGTTATTATTGGATTAATATTATTTATGGTCGCAGTATATTT
The DNA here is from genome assembly GCA_031826515.1 of Flavobacteriaceae bacterium HL-DH10. Lineage (NCBI taxonomy): Bacteria > Pseudomonadati > Bacteroidota > Flavobacteriia > Flavobacteriales > Flavobacteriaceae > Thalassobellus > Thalassobellus suaedae. The sequence continues at coordinate 4,089,021 of CP134536.1, forward strand.
AATTGGTAACCGCCAAAACATGTTTGTAAAAACATTTACTATTAGTGCCAATTTTAACAATGTTAATGGCTTGTTGAATGGAAATAATGTGCGTTATTCTGGTATAAATGTGGGTACCGTAAAAGCCATTTCTATGATAAACGATTCTACAATAAATGTGAATATGGTTATTGAAGAAAAAATGGTGAAACATATAAAAAAAGACGCCATTGCTACTATTGGAACAGATGGTTTAGTTGGTAATATGATCGTAAATATTATTCCAGGAAAGGGAGATACAGATATTATTTCGTCTGGAGATATTATTAAATCTTACACAAAAATTGGTACAGGAGAAATGCTTAACACTTTAAATGTGACTAATGAAAACGCAGCTTTATTAACAGCTAAACTACTTAACATAGCAGATGCCATGGCAGATAGTAAAGGTACTTTCGGGATGTTAATAAATGACACCATAGTCTCTAATAATTTAAAACAAACTGTTAATCAATTACGAATAATGAGTATAGAAGCCAATAAATCTATGAGAGCGCTTAATTCAATTATTAATACCGTAAACTTTAACGAAAGTGTTGCTGGTGCATTACTTAACGATTCTATTGAGGCTCAAAAGGTTAAAATAATACTTACCAACCTAGAAACATCCACTGAAGATATTAAGCAGGTAATTAATAATATGAATGAAACTATTACCAATTTTAAAAATGGAAAAGGAACTGTTGATTTTCTTTTTAATGATGAAGAATTTGTAAAAACTCTAGAACAATCTATTCAAAATATTAATGAAGGCACCGATAAATTTAACCAGAATATGGAAGCTTTTAAACATAATTTTTTAACACGCGGCTATTTTAGAAAACTAGAACGAAAACAGAAAAAATTAGAAAAAAAACAACTAAATCATTAATCTATGCCATTTGTCTTTCTCTCCCTGTTAATTCTTCAATATCAATTTTAAAAACAATTGGTGAGTCTCCTTTATATGCTTTACTAGAAAATTCACTTAAATATTTTAAACTTTTCCCTTCTGTTTTTCTAATAACTTCTTTTACTCCTTCAGAAAACTTATGTAAGTTAATCTTAGCGGTACTCCCTTCAAATTCGCGATAAACACCTTGTACTAATACCGATTTCCAAGTTTTAGCAGAATCAATATCAGTAACTTCCATTGATACATTATTTTCAATTCGTAAAGCATTTATTTTATGCCCCTTACCAGAATAAAATAATAAAGCATTAGTACTATCATCATAATAATACGTGATAGGTAACACATACGGTCTATTTTTATAAATATATGCCAAATGACCTATATAATTATTACTTAGTAGTAATCTACATTTAGATTTTCCGAGTTTAACAATCATTACTATAAGAGATTAAGGATTTAACTAGATAACATAAAAAAGCATGCTGTTTTTATTGTTAAATAGTATTATTAAAAATAATTAACATTTTATCTAAACTATTTAATAGCAATGATATATGAAATGATTTTTATCAGTTTAAATTAATTAGAATCAGAGGCATTACATCTAAGTTGAAAAAAAGTAATTTCTGGACGCATCCCTAATCTACCTGGAAACCCTAACCAACCCAACCCTCTATTAACATATAAATATTGTTGTTTTTGCTTATATAATCCAGCCCAATGTTTGAACTTATATTTTATCGGACTCCACTGTTTTTTTCCGATATTTATCCCTGCTTGCATACCATGTGTATGACCAGACAAGGTAAGCGCAATATCTGTTTTATCAACTACTTCTTCCTGCCAATGACTTGGGTCGTGACTTAACAAAATCTTAAAAGCAACATTTTGGGAAGATGATAAGGCCATTTGTAAATCTCCATATTGCTTAAAAGGTGGAGTACCCCAGTTCTCTACACCAAGAATAGAAATTTTTTCATTATTATTTTTAATAGTATCTGATGTGTTTCGTAATAATTTAAAGCCTGTATTTTGATAAAATTTTTCTATAGCATTAAAATTTTTCAACTTCTCGGTTTCACTTTTCCATTCACTATAATCTCCATAATCGTGATTTCCTAAAACAGCATATTTATCAATTTTAGCATTTAAATTCACAAAAACTTTATTCCATCCTCTTAATTCCCAAGCATAGTTATTAACCAAATCTCCAGTAAAAAAAATAAGGTCTGGTTTTAAATTATTTATCAATTTTACGGCGCGATCTAACGTTTTATATTGGTAATTAAAACTCCCCAAATGTAAATCGGATATTTGTACAATTTTTAATCCATTAAACGATTTTGGAAAATGGCTAAAACTTATTTTATGATGATGAATTTTAAAATGATAAACGGCTTTAAAAATAGCATATACTATAATGAAAAATGGAAGAAATCCAGAAAACAAGCCAATAAGTGGAATTATTAAAATGGATTCTTTTTCTAAAAAAACATAGTTGGTAAAGAATAGTATAGATATAATAATTACAAATAATATTTTAGGAATAAAAGACGAAACGGTAAGTCCGTATAGTGATGAAATTAGCATGTGCTTGCGTCTTGGGTTTATATCATCTAGTTTAATCTTAAGTATTATTATAGCTGTTATTAAACCAACAGTAAATATCCAAAAAAGCACAATAATTAGTTGTTTTATAAAAGTTGAAGTTAGTAAAATGGTAATAGATTGCAACCAATAAAATGTTATAACATCTACCAATAATATTGCTAAACATAAAAGCAAAATAGTAAAAATCGAATAACTACGCATAAGATTATAGGTGCCTTATTATTTCTTCTTTTTTAATCTTCGTTTATCTCGAATAGCCCAATAAATTCCTTTGACATCTGCGACCCACTTATCGTAAATAAAAATAAGGGTGATTTCTTCAAAAGTTTCTAATAAACCAATAATAATCATAGCGTAAAACAAAATATATTCTGGATTAAAAAATAACGACCATAAAATAAATAAGCTTTGAAATACAGCTGAAAGTTTTGCTAAATATGTATGAAATGCGGTTGCCTTGCCATATTTTAAATAAGCAAATAACATTTGAATAATATATGGAATAAATGCAATTAGTATTAAAACAAGGTTTGTTTTAATAAAATCCGTTTCAAAATAAAACAAACCAATTAATCCAACAATTAGTGTTACTTGGTCACCAAACGAATCTAATTGAGAACCTCTAGGGCTTGTTATTTTCAACTTTCTTGCTAAGTAACCATCAAAAGCATCTGTAATATAACTAATTAATAATAACCAAGTAAAAACCGTGCGCAAATCGAACCAAATTAAAGCTAATAAAAGCGGGGCAGCTAATATTCTATAAAATGAAAACCAATCGGCTATATTGAAGTTTTTAAATGTAAGCATACACTTTTTCTGTATTTATATAAAAATACAACGAGTAAGGCATAGAAAAAATGAGGAATATCAGCTTAAAACTTGTCTTTTTTTAAATTTTAATCTAAATAAATTGAAATGACATACCTCTTGTTATTAAAATGTTCCCAAAAAAAGAAAAACTACTTCTGGTCTGATATATATCATTTCACGTTTTAGGTATCCATAATACATTTAACTGTTAATCAGAATATTAATTAAAATTTATTAAATCATGAGAACAGATTCAAAAATTAAAGAAGATGTGCTAGATGAATTAGCATGGCAACCTAACATTGACGAAACCCAAATTGGGGTGTTAGTAGATAATGGTGTGGTAACTTTAACAGGTACTGTTGATAGTTATTCAAAAAAAGTTACCGCAGAAAAAGCTGTAAAAAGTGTTTTTGGTGTTAGAGCGGTAGCTGAAGATATTGAAGTAAAATTTGGTACAAGCAGCCAAAAAACAGATACAGAAATTGCTAAAGCTTCGGCAGATGCATTAAAATGGAATACTTCTGTACCTGAAAATAAAATCAGTATAAAAGTTGATGATGGCTGGGTATATTTAACAGGAACTGTTATGTGGGATTATCAAAAACAGGCCGCTAAAAAAGCTGTCGAAAAATTGGCAGGAGTAAAATTTGTATCAAACAATATTGATATTAAGCAACCCGTAGAACCCACAGATATTAAGAATAGGATTACTAAGGCATTTGAACGTTCTGCAGATATTGATGCAAAAAATGTGAAAGTAACTGTTGATGGTCATACTGTGAAATTAAGTGGAAAAGTACATTCACTCGCTGAAAAAGAAGACGCCAGAAAAGCGGCATATTTTGCGCCAGGTGTTTACAAAGTTGAGAATGAGCTTGAAATTGTTTATTAATTTTTTGAACTAGTGACTCATTATAACCTTAAATAATTATAGTGAGTCATTTTTATTTAAATTTACTTTTATTTCGGGTATTTCAATAAGTTCTAAAGTTGTAGAAGCCAAAGTTACTTTGCCTTTTGTTTTTTCAAGTTCTTTATGAATTTTATCGTTTAAAATATGTTTAGTGTGGCGTCTTTTTTTGTAATCTACTATATATCTTAAGTTAAATTGAATCCAATTATCGGTTAATGTAATAGCAAGTGTTGGATCTACTATGGCATCTTCAATGTAATATTTGTTTACGACTTCTTTCCATTGAGCTTTAGACTTTGAAGTATATTCTGAAAGTGTTTCTGAAGCAATTTTTATAACAATAGATTTCGTTAACTCAACATCCGATCCATATTTGATGGGTAAATTAAATTCATCCCATATAAATGGAAAATTTTGAGAATAGTTATATATAGGCCCTTTAAATACAAACGCATTACTCAGTTTCACAATACGGCCACTATAATTATCGCTGCTTACCCATTGCCCTATTTCCATCATGGTGGTATAAATACTATCCACATCAATAACATCGCCTTTAATGCCATTAATTTCAATCCTGTCTCCGGGTTTATATACTTTAACAATAAATATGTATAATGATCCTGCGATGCTTAAAATAAGTTCTTGAAGCGTAAAAGCAATACCAGCTGTAAATATTCCAATAGCAAGGGTGAAATCTTTAATATTACCAGTAAAATACGAAAAGGATAAAAATATTAAAATAACATACCCTATAATTTCTATACTTTTTTGAGATTTATAACGCGCTACGGTATCAGTTACTTTTTTTCTTAATAAACGCCTTATTAATTGAATTAAAATAAGAACAAAAACAACCAGTAAAATATATTTAACAACACTAAATATAGTTGGGTTTTCAATAATCCAATTTTTTAATTGTTCCATTTTAAGTTAATTACAAATCTTCATACAATCGTAACCTGTTGTGTAAATTTGAAATTTCTTTCTTTAAAGAATTTACCTGTTCTAATAAATTAAAAATAGCATCAATACCTTCAATATTTATTTCTAAATCATAATGCAATCGCGCTATTTTTTCAACTTCTTTTATTTGTGTTTTATGAATAAAAAAAACATCTTTTTTTACAGTTAATTCTATCAGTTCAAATTCTTGCAACGAGTTTATAAAGGCAACAGGAAGTTTATAATGTTCGCAAACTACTTCTATTGGTATTAAATCTCTTGTTTCCATTATGAACGTAGGTTTTGTAACTGTTTAATTAATTCTTTCTCTTTATTAGAAAGCTTTGTAGGCAATATAATTTGATAGGTTATAAACAAGTCTCCAAATTCCCCTTGTTTTTTATACTTAGGAAATCCTTTCCCTTTTAGTTTTACTTTTGTTCCGGGTTGAGTTTCTGGTTTTATATTAAGTTTTACTTTACCATTAAAGGTATCAACCATGAGTTCACCTCCTAATAGTGCCATATATAAATCTAAATCTACCGTTGCATACAGGTTCTCTTTATCTCTTTTGAACTTTGAATGATTTGAAATTGAAAATTTAATATACAAATCCCCATTTGGCCCTCCATTTATACCTTTGCCACCGTGTCCTTTTATTTTAATGACTTGCCCGTTTTCTACACCAGCAGGAATAGTAATTCTAATATTTTTATTATTAACAGTTAACGTACGTTTATGTGTAGAATAGACATCTTTTAAGTCTAGTTGAAGCTCTGCATTAAAATCCTGACCTCTAAATTTTATTTGCCTACCTCCACCACGTGACGAGGCACCACCGAACATATTACCAAAAATATCTGAAAAATCTTCTTCAGAATAACCTCCATATGTACCCTGATAACTTCTTTGATGTTGTTCTTGTTGTTTTGCCTTTTCGTATTCCTCGGCATGTTGCCAATGCTCACCATATTGGTCGTACTTTTTTCGGTTTTCAGGATTGCTTAACACCTCATTGGCTTCGTTAATTTCTTTGAATTTCTTTTCGGCAGCAACATCATTTGGATTCAAATCTGGATGATACTTTCTAGCTAATTTCCGATATGCTTTTTTGATATCATTCTCTGAAGCATTTTTTGAAATCCCCAATATTTTATAATAATCTATATAAGCCATCAGATTACAATTTAATTAGAAAGTTAACATCATTATAGAACAAAAAAAATGATATAAATCATTTAAAGTGTCTAAACAATAATATTACACCCTACTCTTTTCAGAACAGGATAGTAATTTGAAAGAAGCATGGAATAACCTCATAATTAATAGGCTAATTTTGCTTGTAATAAAACATATTCATTTAGGTTAGTTGCATCAATAACACCAACAAGATTTTCATGGTCTATAACGGGAAAAAATGGATGCTTCTCATTATAAATTAAAATGTATATGTCTTCAAGATTATCATTACTGTTTACCGTTTTAAAGTCTGTATTCATAACATCTTTAACCAATACATTTTTATTGGAGTTATTTATAATATCTTGATGATACAAAACCCCTTGTACACGACTATTTTTAACAACAACAAAATTATTTTCGGTACCTGAAATTAATTTATTTACAACCATATCTAAAGGGTCTTCAGGTTTAAAAACAGTTATGTCTAGCAACATAGCATCTTCAACATTATGTGCTTTGAGTAATGCCAGATGTTGTACCATTTTATTTTCTCCATAAGCTCCTAAAAAAATAAATAGTGCAATAAATACAAGAAAAGGATTATATAGTAAACCTATTAACAAAAATAATACAGCTATAGACTGTCCTATGTTTGAAGCTACCTGAGTGGCTTTTACACGATTCATTTTTATAGCTAATAAAGCTCTTAAAACACGTCCTCCATCCATTGGAAAAGCTGGTATCATGTTAAAAATTACTAGCCCAACATTTACTATAAATAAAGAAAACAGAAAGTTTTGCAGTGAAAAACCTCCTAAAGTTTCGAGCGTTTCTGTTAAATTTAAATATATAAAATCTTGTACAGGCACTATAAAATAGAGTAACAATGCTATAATAACATTTACCAAAGGACCTGCTATTGTTATTAAAAATTCTTGTTTGGGTGATTCTGGAATACGTTCTAAACTTGCCATTCCACCTATTGGAAGTAGCGTAATATCTTTTGTCTTCACACCAAAAAACTTGGCAGTTAACGCGTGTCCTAATTCATGCAATACCACACATGCAAACACAGCTAAAATTAAAGTTATATTAAACAAAATGCTATTGGTTGATCCACCTCGTTTCAATTCGCTAAAAACAATCCAAGCAATTAAGAAAAAAAAGGTCCAATGCACTATAATTTTAACGCCAGAAATACTGCCTAATTTAAGGTTTGCTTTCATTTAATATAATTCTAGTTATTAGTTGTAACTATGGTCCATTTCTTATTTTCATTTAAAACGGCATAAATATTATCATAAATCTTTTTAGATGTAATTTTAGGTGGTTTACGAAGATATTTTTTATCTAAAACAATATTAACTCCTTTAGGATTTAAATAATTTTTAATATTCCCATCACTATCTATGGTAACATTGAAATATCTATAATAGACTATATTTTTACCTAATATCTCATTTTCCCCAAGTTCATTTTTAATCAATTCTAATGCAATAGCTTCGTTATTCTTAAAGTTAGAAGCATTTAAAAATTTTGGAGTTATTACCGTTTCGCCTGTTTTATCTATATATCCAAAGTATGTGATACCGTCTTTTTTTTCAGAAATTAAACATCTATTATTTTTAAAAATAGGATAATTGCTATCACCAAATTGGGTTAAAACTAAATCGTTTCTAAAATTTATAACAATAGCACCTTTATCATTTATAAATCCCCATGAATTAGCTTTCTTAATAGCGGCAACACCATCACTAAAAGGTGCAACAAAATCAAGTTCTTCTGCTGTTTGTGAAAATGAAAAAAAAGGAATTAACAATAGGATAACCAGTACTTTTTTTAGTATTTTTTTCATGACTAAACATTTAATATTAATATTCTAAAATACGGTAGATCGTTGTATTACAAAATGATATTCATCATGAGAAATAAATTTACAGATATTGTTTTATAACAGAAATTACGTCATTTTTCTGAAGTACTCCAGATTGCCTCCATACTTGCTTTCCATTTTTAAAAAGTAGCATAGTTGGTACACCACGAACTTGGTATTTAGCAGCTAAAGTTTGATTTTTATCAATATCTATTTTTATTATTTTAATAGCATCTGTAAGTTCGTCTTTAACTTCTTTTAAAATGGGTGCAAGCATTTTACAAGGACCACACCAATTCGCATAAAAATCTATTAACACGGGGTTTTCAGACGCTATTATTTTGTTAAAATTATTTTTCATTAGTAATGTTTTTAATAACATTTTCAAGTTTTTCACTTACAAGTTTGCCTACTTCATGCAATTGATCATTTTTTACAGCCTGCATAGAAACCATAGGGTTAATAGCAGATACTTCAATAGTATTTGCTCCAGATTCCTGTATGATAACATTGCAGGGTAACATGGTGCCTATTTTGTTCTCAACTTGTAAAGCTTTATAAGCAAAAGGAGGGTTACAAGCTCCTAAAATTTTATATTTTTTAAAATCAACATCCAGCTTATTTTTTAAGGTTTGCTGTATGTCTATTTCTGTAAGTACACCAAAGCCCTCATCTTTCAGTAACTCAATAACTTTGGCTTCTATAGTTTCAAAGCTCCCTTTTGTAATAGTGGAAAAATAATAATTCATAATCCTGTTCTTTTTTAATTCTAAATCTAACTTAGCCAACATAATTAATTCCGATTTGTTTAATCCTGAAAACGACGCCGCAATATCATACGCTGTTTTCAATATTAATTTTTTTATGTCCTCTGTAAACAAATGGGGCTGTTCATTTTTATAATTCACAAAAGTATTATAGCATCCTTTAGCGTCTAAATGCTCTTCTTCATCCAACCAATTAAAAACTATTTCTATTTGGTAAGCGGCATCTGTTTTAAAATCATCTTCAATAATATCGACATCTAACCAATGTTTTTTTACTAATTCTTTTAACTTATTAAACTCTACAGCTCTCACATCCCTATCTGCTGCTGCTATGGCATAGAATAGCTTACCAAGATTTTGATAAAACTTAAGCGTCAATTTCTTTTTAGTAGTCATTTTAAGAATCTCTAATTTATAAAGTTACATAATTGATTATGATTTATATATGATAAAAATCAGTTCGTATTTCCCTTATTATTCCGTATTTTTATTTACTGTCCAAAAACAATAATATTTTATGTTCCAACAAGATCAAGAAATATTTAATATTCTATTAGAAACAGTTTCTGAAGGTGTCATTATTGCTGATAGCCATCAAAGAATAATGGAAACAAATACTTCTGCTGAAACTATATTTGGATATACAAAAAAGGAGTTTTTGAATAAAAAATTAAACTATCTAACTCCCTCTAATTACCATACCAGTCATTCTTTATATTTAAAAAAACTTATTCAAATAGGCAAACGCCGAAAATTAGGTAAAGCCTTAGATATTTTTGCTTTAAAAAAGAACGGAACCATTTTCCCTATTGAAGTTGAATTAAACCCATTTACCATTCATAACAAAACCTATGTTATGGTAGTATTTAAGGATGTTTCAGAAAAAAAGAGATTAAAAAAAACCTGATGCTTCGTACTGAAGCACTACAATCTGCTAGTAATGGTATAATTATTACCGATGCTTTAAAATATGACAACCCTGTTATCTATTTTAATGCTGCTTTCCAACAGCTAACTGGGTATACAGATACTGAAATACTTAACCATAACTGTAGATTTTTACATGGGAAGGACAGAAATCAAACAGCACTTATAAGCCTCAAAAAATCAATTAAAAAAGGAGAAAGTTGTCAAGCAACATTACGTAACTATAAAAAAGATGGTACGCTTTTCTGGAATGATTTATACATTTTTCCAATAACAAATGACAAAGGAACTGTTACAAACTTTATTGGGATACAAAATGATGTAACGCTAAGAAAAAAAGCTGAAGCAGAACGACATCACCTAACAAAAATTCTCGATGAATCATTAAATGAAATTTATGTTTTTGATGTTAAAACATTAAAATTTTTAAATGCAAACTTCGGGGCACAGAAAAATATTGGATATACTTTAGAAGAATTAAAAAGTATGACACCAATAGACATAATACCAAATACCAATAAATCTGAATTTAGAAAAACGATTGATGTTTTATTAAAAAAGAATGTTGAGAAAATTGAATTTGAAAGCGAACACCAAAGAAAAGACGGCACAAAATACCCCGTTGAAATACATTTACAACTATCCAATTTAAACGAAAAAGATATTTTTATTGCTATTATTTTAGATATCACAGAACGAAAAAATTACACAACTAAACTTGAAAATAAAGTAGAAGAAAGAACGCAACAACTAAAAAAAGCACTTAACAAAGAAAAAGAGCTTAATAATTTAAAAACCCGTTTTTTATCTTTGGTATCTCATGAGTTTAAAACGCCTTTAAGCGGTATTTTAACGTCTAGTTTATTAATTAGCAAATATCCTTTAACCAAACATCAAGAAAAGCGCGACTTTCATTTAAAAACGATAATGGATAAAGTTTATTTTTTAAATAATATTATAAATGATTTTTTATCGGTTGAAAAATTGGAGACAAGTAAAGAAAATTACCAAATTACTCATTTTCAACTAAGTGATATTATTAATGAGGTTATTTACAATGCTGAAATACTATTAAAAGATGGACAACAAATAAAGGCTCCAAATAATATTGATGAGATATCACTTTATCAGGATGAAAAAATCATTCAGTCAATAATCTTTAATTTATTACATAATGCCATAAAATATTCTTCCGAGGATTCTATTGTAGAATTATGTATTAATCAAGGTATTGAATTTACAACTGTTAAGATAAAAGACAACGGTATAGGAATTCCTGAAAAAGATCAAGAAAATATTTTTGATCGTTATTTTAGAGCTAAAAACGTCATTAATATACAAGGTACAGGTATAGGTTTAAATATTTCTAAAAATCACATAGAAAACTTAGGAGGTTCGATATCCTTTAAAAGTGAGGAGCACGTAGGCTCAACATTTACTATAATTATACCAAATAAAGCAAACCAATGAAAACAGTTTTATTCATAGAGGACGATATGGTTTTACGAGAAACCACTGCAGAACTTTTAGAGTTAGCTGGCTATAATGTAATAAAAGCTTCCAATGGAAAAATAGGTATAAAAATTGCTAAAAAAAAACTACCAGATATTATTGTCTGTGATATTATGATGCCTGTATTAGATGGTTATCAGGCTCTAAAAATCTTATCTAAAAACAAGACAACCAAGCATATTCCTTTTATATTTTTATCTGCTAAAACCGAACGTTGTGATATAAGAAAGGGAATGAATTTAGGAGCCGACGATTATATAACTAAGCCTTTTACCTACGATGACCTCACTATTGCTATTGAAAGTCGTTTGGCAAAAGTTTCTATTTTAAAAGAATTACAGAATAATAAAAAAACCGAAATAATACAGCCAAACGAAGATGAAATAAAAACCCTTAATGATTTAAAAAACTTCTTTTATGATTATGGTGATGAATTTATATTTAAAAATGAAGATTTTATTTATCGTGAGAGCGACCATTCAAATTATATATATTTAATTATTCAAGGCGCTATAAAGTGCTTTAGAATTGAAGAACATGGAAAAGAACTAATCACATCTTTGTATAAAGAAGATGATTTATTTGGTTATACATCATTCACACAAAACACACCTCACAAAGAAACAGCAGTAGCAATTGCAGACACTAAATTAGTTGGTATTTCAAATATAAAATTCAATGAAATTCTTGAAGAAAACCATAAAATAGCTTTAGAACTTATTAAATTATTAACCAATGATTTATCTACTATAAAAGAACAACTCATACAAATGGCTTATGGGTCGGTGAATAAAAAAACAGCCAATAGTATTTTAAAATTTGCTAAAAAAATAAACCGTAAACCAGAAGACCCTATAAAAATTTCTAGAAGCGATTTAGCAAGTGTTGCAGGTATTGCTACCGAAACATTAATAAGAGCTTTAACCGAGTTTAAAAAACAAGGTATTATAAAAGCAGAAGGCCGAAATATAAAAGTAATTGATCTTGAAAAATTAAAAAACATTAATTAATTGCGTTTTTTATCTTATTTCAAAATGATTAATATCATTTTAAATAAAGTAACTACTACATAAATTAGTAGGTATAAAACTTTATTTTACACTAAAGGTGTTTATGGTTTAAAGAAATATTGTAATAAGCAATATACAAAGGGAGTAAAAAAACTAAATTAGTTTAGTAAATTTTATTTCATTCAAAAGTTTAAAAAATAAATTATGGATAATTCAATTTTTTTAGCCAAATTTTGGGGATGGTATCTCATTATATTCTTTTTTATATTAAGTTTAAACCCCAAACGTATTAAACAAATTTTTAATGATTTAAATGATGAAAAATTTCTAATTACATCATCATTTATTGCTATCATTTTAGGGTTATTAAATATTTTATTCCATAATATTTGGGAACCAAACTGGAAACTTATTATTACTTTTATTGGATGGTCTTCTCTTTTTATAGGTTTATCCTTGTTTATATTTCCTAAGCGTACAGTTGCTATTTTAAAGTTTATTAATGTAAAACTAGTACAAGTTATTTATACACTATTATTCTTTACAGGATTATTTTTATTAAATATTGTTTATGGTATTATACCTGTATAATTTTTCTAAACTGATATATATCATTTACTATTAAGATATTGTTATATAAATTAGTACTATTATTAAAATGTTCTTTCACATATTTAAGATTTAAAAAGCTTGGAGTTTTAAAATATTATTTAATTGATTTTCATTTATTTTTTTTCATTTATTAGCTTATGAGGTTAAAAAATTAAATAATTGCATTATACTCCCGAAGAAACAGGACGTTTCTACGTCCTGTTTCTTTTTTTTAAATACAGGTATTATTATAAATTAATAATACCAGAACAATGTATTTAAAGTTATTATTTGGCAGGAAACCTAAATGTTTCCTTTAGAAATAAAGGATATGTTTTAGAAAACATAAAGCTTAATAATGACATTAAATACTTTGGAGAAACAGGAGATTTAGATCTCCTGTTTCTTATAAAAAAAACAGGGTTTTTACATTGCAAAATGTTTAACGTTGTTTAGAGATGTTTGGAGTTATTAATTGTTTGAATAGTTAACATGACTTTTATTAGTAATGTTAATGATTAGAAAAGATAGTTAATAAATTTAAATATTTCGAAAAGGAAACAGGAAGTATATACTTCCTGTTTCTTATTTATAGAGTGGCTATTATTCAATTTGCATTTTTAATAATGTGATAAAAAAGGGGATTGTTTATAAACAATCCCCTTTTTTCGTTTAAAATAATATCTTTTACACCTTTCAATCTGATAATTATCATTGTATCAGTACAGTATAGTATTTAACTTTAGTCATAATACCTAAAGTGATGAGAAAAATATTAATTCCAACTGATTTTTCCAAAAATGCAATGAATGCTATAACATATGCTATAAACTTGTTTAAGTATGATATTAGCGAATTTTATGTAATGCATGCTTACCAAGATGAGATTTATGCTGATGAGGTTTTAATTAGTGAAAAAACATTAGATTTTGTTACTGATAGTGTGAGTAAAAAATCTGAAAAAGAATTAAAAAACACGCTTAAAACTATTAATGAAATTTCCCCAAATCCGAGACACACCTATAATGTAATTTCTGCTAACAATATACTTTTAGAAGAAGTTGATAAAATTGTTGATGAACAAAATATTGATATTATCATTATGGGAACTAAAGGAAGTTCTAATATTAAAAATGTAACCTTTGGCAGCCATACCCTTCAAGTTTTAAGGTACGTACAATGCCCCGTTTTAGCAATTCCAGAAAATTATAAATATATCCAGCCTAAACATATTCTTTTCCCAACAAACTATTTAATACCCTACAAAAGGCGAGAACTAAAATTACTTTGTGAAATGGCATCACCATATCGAGCTATAATAGATATGCTTTACATATCTAGTACAGAAAAATTATCATTAAGGCAAAAAGACAATCAAAATTTTATAAAGGAAATTCTCTATAAAAACACAATTCATTTCAAAACAGAAAACAGTAAACACATCATAAATACGGTATATAAATATATTAAAGAAAACCATATAGATATGTTAGTTATGGTAAATACAAGACATTCATTTTTAGAAAATATTTTATTTCAAACTACTATAGATGAATTGAGTTTACATCTTGACATTCCTTTTTTAGCCTTGCAAAACATAAAACGTAATTGAATATAAATTAAAAATTTAAGATCATGAAAAAAATTCTTCTTCCTACCGATTTTTCTGAAAATTCTTGGAATGCCATAAAATATGCTTTACAGCTTTTTAAGAATAAAACTTGTAAGTTTTATTTATTAAACACATATACTCCAGTAATATACCATGTAGAATATGTATTAGTAGAACCTTCACAATTTGACATGGGTGATACTGTTAGAGAGAACTCCGTAACACAGTTAAATAATTTTAAAACTAAAATAGAAAAGGAGTTTAATAATTCAAAACATACAATAGAAACCATTGCTGCCTTCAACAACTTAATTTCAGAAATTAAAGACCTTGTTAAAGAAAAAGCAATAGATTATGTTGTTATGGGCACTAAAGGCGCTACTGGCATTAAAGAGGTTTTATTTGGATCTAATACCGTACATGTATTTAAAAATGTAAAATGTCCCATATTAGCTATACCTGATGGATTTACATTTGAAACACCACACGAAGTGTTGTTTCCAACAGATTATCAAATAGATTACAAAGATTATCATATAAAACCCATATTAGATATTATTTCACCACATAGTACTAGAGTTAATGTATTACATGCGACTTATGGATATGATTTATCTGAAGAACAGGAAAAAAACAAAAAAACACTAGAAAAGTACTTTGAAAAATCAGCACATTTATTTCAAAGTGTTAGTAACCAAACAGTAGAGCAAGGAATTAGTAGTTTTCAATTAAAAACCCCTATTAATTTATTGGTTATGATAAATAATAAACACTCGTTTTTCCAGAATTTATTTTTTAAAGACACTATAAAACATATAGGATTTCATTTAAATATTCCATTCTTAGTAATTCCTTCAAAAACAAATAAAACCTAAGTTTTAAAATGAATTATACTGGCTATGCTAATAGCAATCAAAAATGTTGAATACTAATTTACATGTAAAGAATTAAAAAAGGAGAAAATGAAACGAAAAATTCTAATACCCACAGATTTTTCAGATAATGCTTGGAATGCTGCAGTGTATGCTTTCAAACTTTATGCAAACGAAGAATGCTCGTTCTATTTTTTAAATTCAACAAACATAAAAGTATCAACCTTCTCTAATTTTTCAAATAAATTATTAAAAATTATGGAAGAAGACGCTATGAAAGAATTATTGTCTTTAAAAGAATTAGCTGAAACATCTGACGCTAATGCTTATCATGATTTTCAAATAATTCTAAGTTCAGAAAACTTAAAAACAGCCATTAAAAAAGCCATTAAAGAATGGGATATCGATTTGGTTATTATGGGAACCAAAGGAGCTACTGGAGCAAAAGAATTTTTTATTGGTAGCAATACTATATGTGTTATAAAAAGCATAAAACTGTGTCCTGTCTTAGTTATTCCAGAAGAATATGATTTTATTATTCCATCACAAATTGCATTTCCAACAGATTACAATCGGTTTTATGGATTGAAAGAATTGACCCCATTGATAGAGTTTGCAAATTTATATGATTCTAAAATTAGAATTGTACATATTAATGAAGATGAAGAACTCAATGATATTCAACATTATAACTTAAAGATGTTACAAAACTATTTAAATAAAAATGCCTACAGCCTGCATTGGCTACCAAACTATGCTAAAAAATTTATAGAAATAAATGATTTTATTGAAGAGCTAGATATAAATATTCTAGTCATGGTAAATTACAAACATAATGTTTTAGAAAAAATATTAAAAGAACCCATAATAAAAAGAATTGGGAATCACCCTATTGTGCCATTTTTGGTTATACCAGAATAAGTTGATATATATCATTGTAGTCAACAATCTGTAATTCTAAATTTATTTTATAACTTAAAAGTTAAGTTTATGAAACGCAAAATATTATTACCAACAGATTTTTCTAAAAATGCGTGGCATGCTATAACTTATGCATTAGAATTATATAAAAATGATCATTGCCATTTCTACATTTTAAACGTGTATTCTGCAACTAGTAATTTTTTAGACAGTATATTTAATATGGAACCTGGAAGTGAGTTACATAAAACAGCTAAGTTAAAATCTGAAAACGGATTAGCTAAAGTTTTAGACATACTTGCTTTTAAAGATCATGATAATCCAAAACATCACTTTGAAACTATTTCAAAATTTAACAATGTTGTTGAATCCATTATAGATATAGTTGAAGAAAAGGATATCGAAATGATAGTAATGGGAACTCAAGGCGAAATGGCTTCTAATAAAAAAGTATTTGGAGGTGTCGCTATAAACGTTATGGAAAAAGCACGAAACTGTCCTGTAATAGTAGTTCCTGAATTAGCGAAGCATAATTTACCTAAAGAAATTGTATTCCCCACTAGTTTTAAAACCCATTTAAAAAGAAAAGAACTAAACTATTTAATAGAATTAGCACAAAAATGTGAAGCAGCAATAAGAGTTTTACATATAGCTGTCGAAGATACATTAAGTGAGAAGCAACTCAATAATAAACAACTTTTAGAAGAATACTTTGAAAATATAGAATATACATTCCACACGCTTAGTCATATGGATATACCTACAGCTATTAATTGTTTTGTTGAAAGTAGAGAAAGTGACATGGTCACTTTTATAAATAAAAAACATGCTTTTTTTGGTAGCATGTTAACACAAGCTTTGGTAAAAGAAATTGGAACAGACTCTAAAGTCCCCATCTTAGTAATGCATGATTTAAGAAACTAATGAAACGAACTGGTATCTGGTTAGATAAGGAAAAGGCTATTATTGTAACGCTATATAATGGAGATATAAGTGTCATTACAATATTATCCAATTTAGAGGATTTTAATATCCATGGTGGCTCTGGAACAAAAATAAAAGGCAGACCGCAAAATGTTGTGCAGGACAGTAAATATTTAGAACGCGAAAAACATCAACTAAAAAAATACTTTAACCATATAGCTTTAGAAATTAAAGATTCTGGTGCAATTGTTTTATTTGGTCCTGCAGAAACTAGGATTAAGTTTAATAAAGAATTGATATCACACCATAAAGATATAAGTACTAAAGTTAAAGATGTTGTTAAAACAGATAGTATGACTAAAAGACAGGTGAAAGCTTGGGTTAAAACCTTTTTTAAATCAACTAAGTAGTTGATTATTGTTAGATGATTAGTTACTGCAAAAATCATTTTTTGGTTTTGTTGCATAAATAAAAATAGAAAGATGGAAACAGACACTATCGAAATCATAAAATCATCAGGAGAAAAAGCTAAATTTTCATTTAAGAAATTAAAAAATTCCTTAAAACATACTGGAGCAGATCAAGCAACTATTAATAAAATTATTAATACTGTAAAAGATGAGCTTTATCAAGGTATTTCAACAAAAGAAATCTATAATCGAGCATTTGCTTTACTCAAAAAAAAGAAAAGCTATTTAGCTTCAAAGTATAAGCTTAAAAAAGCTATTTATGAGTTAGGACCAACAGGTTTTCCTTTCGAACGTTTTATAAGTACCATATTAAACTACTCTGGATACAAAACAGAAATTGATAAAACTATACATGGGCTATGTGTTACGCACGAAATAGATGTTATAGCACATAAAAATAATGAAACGACAATAATTGAATGTAAATTTCATAATGAAGAAGGTCTTAATTGTAACGTCAAGATACCGCTCTATATAAATTCTCGCTATAATGATGTAAAAGCATATTGGGATATTAATTCTAAAAATAAATCCATATTGAAAAAAGGTTGGGTAGTAACAAATACCCGTTTTACAAAAGATGCCATAAAATATGGAAACTGTGCTAATCTGTATCTATTAAGTTGGGATTACCCCAAAAACAATGGTTTAAAAGACCGAATAGACCGCCTAGGATTATACCCAATTACAGTATCTACTTTACTAACCAATAGAGAAAAACAGTTTCTATTAAGTAGAGATGTTGTGTTGTGCAGAGAATTAATTGGAGATGATTTTTATTTAGATCATTTAGGAGTTTCTGATATAAGAAAAGAAAAAATATTGAATGAAATAAAAATGTTATGCAATAATTGAAAGCCATGGATAAATTTGCTAGAATAAATTTTTTAGGAGCAGCTGGTGTAGTTACTGGGTCTAAATTTCTTTTAGAAACTTCAGAAAAAAATATTTTGATAGACTGTGGTATGTTTCAAGGTTTAAAAGAATTAAGAGAACTTAATTGGAGTGATTTACCTATTAACGTTAGAACCATTGATGTTGTATTACTAACACACGGACATTTAGATCATGTTGGATATTTACCTAGATTATTAAAACAAGGGTTTACAGGTAAAATTATTGGAACAGCCCCTACTCTGGCAATTGCAGAAATTGTATTAACGGATAGTGCTAAAATACATGAAGAAGATGCAAAAAAGGCAAATAAAGAAAAATACACGAAACATAATCCAGCATTACCTTTTTACACAAAATATGAAGTAGAAAAAACCATAGCTCAATTTCAAGTTGAAATGACTGATAAATGGATTGTGCTTTCAGAACACATATCATATCGTTTTCAATATAATGGCCATATTATAGGAGCCACTTTTATTGAGATTGATGTAAATGGAAAACGATTTGTATTTTCAGGAGATATTGGCAGACAAAACGACTATTTATTAGACGCTCCTAAAAAACCCGAATGGGCCGATTTTTTATTTGTTGAAAGCACCTATGGAAATAAACTACATCCTCATGAGGATATTGAAGAAATTCTATCTAAACTCATAAAAGAAACCATTTTAAAAAAAGGAAACTTAATCATTCCCAGTTTTGCTGTAGAGCGTTTACAAACACTTATGTTTTTACTTTGGAAACTTTATAAAAAAAACAAAATACCAAACATCCCTATTTTTATTGACAGTCCTATGGGTAATAATGTATTAGATGTGTTTAAACGTTTTCCTAAATGGCATAAATTATCAATGGTAGATTATAATGCGATGTGTAATCATATAAATATTGTTCAATCATATCAAGAAACCTGGAAAACCATAGACGATAAAAGATCAAAAATAATTATAGCAGGTAGCGGTATGGTAACGGGAGGACGGGTACTTACATATTTACAACAACTTATAGATGAGCCTTCTACTACCGTTTTATTAGTCGGTTATCAAGCTGAAGGGACAAGAGGCAGACAATTGCAAGATGGTGCTCACGAAATGCGTTTCTATGGAAAATACTACCCTGTAAAAGCTAAAATTTATAGTATAGAAAGTCTTTCGGCACATGCAGATCAAAATGATTTATTGAATTGGATGAGCGCTATTAAAAATATTCCTGAAAAGGTGTTTTTAATTCATGGCGAACCTAATTCTTTAGATGCTTTTCGTACTAAAATACAAGACACTTACCACTGGAATGTTACCATACCAAAATTAACCGATGTTGAAAAAGTTATAATTTAATTTTAAATATTAAGAAAATGGATACACTAGAAATATATAAAAGTTTTAATAGCGATAAATCTATTGAAGAATTACAATACAATATATTGAAAGAGAGCACTAATTTGGATAACTTAAAATTTGAACTTCAATTTTACAAATTGCTTTTAAACAAATCAATTTACAAACCTCATGCATTAAATTTATATGAACGACTTACAGGGTTTAAAAATGAAATAACCTCTATAAATAAAAAAGGCATGAGTTTGCTAAATGAATTAAATACACAAGCGCATCAAATTAGAAACAAAATTGAATGCGATGATATGGCTTGTGATAATTTCTTTATTAAAAACCATGATAATATAGAACTTAAGGTTTTTAACTTTAAGACTCAAGTTTTCAACTTTAAGTTTAGATTATTTCAATATCTACAAAGCGTTATTATTAACTAAAACAAAGTTTGAAAATCGATTATCTCCCCTTAATCAACTGATATATATCATTGTAAAAATCTGCTTGTATAAATATATTAGAGTTATAAAATAAGTATAACTAAAACACATAATATCATGACAACACTAATGAAACGCAGAAAAAGAAATAGGTTACTCCCATTGGAAAACAGATTATTAACCCCCTGGGGAAATAGTTTATTTCCTTCAAGTTTAACAAATTTAATGAGATTTGATGACCTATTTGAAGATGATAGCCTTATGCCTGCTATGAACGTACAAGAACATGAAAAAGAATTCGAAATAGACTTTGCCGCTCCTGGATTTAATAAAAAGGATTTTGAAGTAACTATTGAAGACGATATACTTTATGTTTCTGGTGAAAAAGAAGTAAATGAAGAAGAAAAAGAAGATGATTATTCTCGTAAAGAGTTTAGTTATACCTCCTTTAAAAAATCTATGTTACTTCCACCTTCGGCAGACTTAAACCAAGATGTTAAAGCATCTTATAAGAATGGAATTTTAAAAATTAAACTACTTAAAAAAGAAGTTTCTATTGAGGAAACACCTCCTAAAAAAGTGATAGAAGTTCATTAACATCCTATGTAAAGCAGAAAGTGGTAACTCAATAAAATAAACTTTCTGCTTTCTAATTATAAAAAATTAATACCCATGAAAACAAAACGAGTTAAACCAAAATATGTAGCTTGGTTAAGTACCGAAACCATGCATAAAGATTCTATTAAATGGTTGTCTGAGCTTAGATTTTCAAAAGACGAACAACTATTTTTTGATGATTTAGTAAAATCATACACACTCCAACTCATAGACTCTAAGCACTTTACCCAAAGCAAAGACATTGTAGACCAATTAAATACTATACATAAAGAAACCGACGCCCTAATTAATAAGGTTATAGAACATGAAAAAGGTCTTAAAATTATGGTAGACGGTATAGATCAACTTGAAGAAGAAAATGCATATAAAAAAGAACACGGTAAGCTAATAATTACGGTTTTTAATTTTTTAGAAAAATATAAACTTTTAAAAACAGAATTATTCTCCCTTATTAAAGGTATTATAAAAGGGAGTAAACAAAAACACCTACTGGAATAATATGATTTATTTAATTATAATACTTATTACTGCTATAACAGAAATAGTATTGTGTTAGAAAAAACACAAATAACCATTCATAACTATAATTTAGTTATACAGGGGCATGTTAAAATAAATATTTTATAGCTATGCAGATAGAAGTCAAAAATTTAACTTCTTATAAACATTAAATACAAACAGATGAAGTACGTAAAAATAATAATACTGTGTTTGTTAATGGTTAGCTGCTCATCAGTTGAACTGGTAGATAATTGGAAAAACCCAGATATAGATACTTATATACCAAATAAAGTGTTGTTGATTGGTATGACTTCAAACTATGATGCTAGAAAACAATTTGAAAAGCAGTTACAGGAAGAATTCACCTCCAGAGGTATAGAATCTGTAATGAGTTTAAACCTTTTAAAAAGCTCTTTCACTTCAGAGAAAAAGACAAAAGAAGAACTTAAATCACTAGAAAGTAATCTCATTGACAACGGATTTGACACCATACTACTTACAAAAGTAATTGGAGTAGAAGATAAAATTGAATACAAAAAAAACTACGATGGGTATGATAGTACTTATCGAAAATTTAAAGAAGATTATTTAAAATATCAAGATGTATTTTATAATCCAGATTATTATGAAGAATATACCATTTATCATACCGAAACTTCTATGTATTGTATCTGTTCTACAAAAAACAGAGACCTTTTATGGAAAGGCTATATAGATATTATGGATCCACAATCAATACATGAAACCATAAATGATTATGTTCAGTTAATTTTAATTGTTTTAGAAGAACAGCAACTTATTACTCCGAAAATTTTTAAAGAAGAGAATACAATAGAAGCTATTCAATAATTTTAATACCATTAATAGGTTAGAAATAGGTAGGCGCTATTATCTCCTATAAAACCAAAAAATAAATTTACTTTAATCTACTAAAATCTGATAAATATAATTTTTATCGGATTTTTTCATTTTATTCAATACCAGCTGATGGTATAAACAATAATAGAGATAGCCTAAGTCGGTTTATACAGTACTTAAACTCTCACTTAAAGTAATAGAATTAGAATTTCATATAAACAATACAAAATTTTTGCAAAAAAATTCATGTAAATTATTGTTACAGATTTAGTTACTCATACACGCTTTAAAAAAGAATAAATAAAATAATCTTTTTACTAATTATTATTCCCAACAAAAAATAAAAAATAGCCACAAAAGTGCATTTCGTCGATTTTTTTTGCTTTTCATGGATTAATGTGGAATTTTTCTACTATATTTGTTCCCGTAAAATAGTTTTAAGAAAAGTATTCTTGCTTTGTGGCAAGTAATATTTTATAAACTATTTTAATATTAAATAATTAATAATATCAATAAAAAAAATTATGTGTAGCTAGGTAGAGTAAAAATGTATTTGGACGAGTATATTTGTTGTATATACACCTTTAGTAATACTTTTACAAAACTCCCTACATAATTGGTTAATAGCACTTTAATCCAAATCTAATCTATCATTAAAAAATGAACATTTTTAATGGTAGCAAATTTTTAAGTTCGTGCAACGCCCTAAAGTTAACTGTTTATGAAGAAAATTATTTTTAACAAAATCTTCTTTTTGTTTTTTATATTGCTGTTTAGCAGTAATATAAATGCCAGAAATTTGAGCGGTAATCCTACGCCCGCTACCCCTATATATACTTTACAAGATAAAGTTGTTTCCTTTTTTGTTGATGTTTTTGAGTTGTTTAACAACAATGATGAAATAAAAATTAACAATACTTATAACATTTCTAATACGGCTTTAAATCAAACTTCATTTGCTTTAGCTGCAGCCTTAGCAACAGGTGATTTTCAATCAAGTGGAGTTGGAACTGGAGATTGGGATGACCCAGATTCTTGGTTAACATATGATTCATCTACAACTTCTTGGGTTACAACCACAGAATATCCAGGAGAAAATGCCATCGGACCACCATTTCCAAATGTAACAATCTTAACTGGGCATATTATTACTGTTACATCTGATCTTTCTACAAATGACCTAGGAGAAGTTATTATTCAGGGAACTTTAATTTTAGGTGATAACTCATCCAATCAACATACTACAACTCTAAACACTCAACAATTAACTATTGCGACAACTTCACCAGAAATTGGAAGAATTAGATTTAACGGAACTAAAGTTAGATTAAACCTACCGAGTAATGCTTCCTTAACTATTGAGCCTTCTTCTTTAATAGATGGTAATTGTACAAACAATGACGAAATATTTATTGGTAATCAGAAATATGCTACCTGTGTTGGTGGTGGCTCTACAACATATTCCTTTGGTGATATAATTGCTTCTGGAGGGACAATAAACGCTGAAATCACAACACCTCCATCAAATGCAACAACTGAAGCTTGTTCTCTTGTTTCATTACAAGGAACATATAATGGGTCTCCAAGTGGAACTGTTAATTATCAATGGAAATTACAAGATCCAAATGGAATTACAACCACGCTAACATTCTCTATCTCTGGAATAATATCTTCTTCAAGCTTTACACCAACAATAGTTGGTGATTATCTAGTTTCTTTTGAGGTTAGTGATAATAACAACACGAATTTAGAAACAAGAACTGTTACTGTTACAGCTGATATTACTGATCCTACATTCACTTGCCCTAGCGATGTCGATGCGAACTTAAGTGCTGATTGTCAAATTACAATCCCTGATCTGGTTACTGGTATCACCGATGAAGCCGATAATTGTGGAATCGCTTCTGTTTCTCAATCTCCTGCAAGCGGTGCTGTTGTTGCTTCAAGTCATAATAATACACATACTGTTACAATTACTGTTACTGATACTGCTGGTATAACTGCGACTTGTGATGTTACAATAACGGCTAAA